>NZ_JAWDID010000040.1:0-50431 GCF_032464875.1 Allobosea rubneri | reverse complement strand
GGCCGCTGGCCCGCCCCGCCGTCGCCGCCGCCGCCCTGCTGGTCTTCGTCGACTGCATGAAGGAATTGCCGATGACCCTGCTGCTGCGGCCGCTCAACTTCGACACGCTCGCGACGCTGGTCTATGGCCACGCCTCGCGCGGCGTCTTCGAGGACGGCGCGCTGGCGGCGCTGCTGATCGTCCTGATCGGGATCTACCCGGCGATCATGCTGGCGCGCGCCGGCGACGGCGAGAAACTGGCCACCGGCAGTTGAATCCGGCCTTGTAAACTCGACATTCGCGAGAGGGGGGAATACACCGTTTGCCGCGCGAGTGCCGTTTCGGCCCTGTTGGCGCTGATTCGCTTGCGATCACCCCTTTGCAATGCGGCCCGAACGGCAGCCGCGGCGCAGACCGAGGCCCATGACACGACGCGCTTCCATTCTCGGCCTGGCAGTTGCCGCGTTGCTGCTCGTGCTCGGGCTGCAATCCTGGGGGCTGGCACTGGCGCTGGTCGAACGGCAGGTCGTCGCCGGCATCGAGAAGCGTGTCGGCCTGAAGGTCACGTCCCTGAAGCGGGCAGAGATCGCCTTCCTGCCGATGCCGCGCGTCAGCCTGTCCGAGGTCACCTTCTCCGCGCCCGATGGCACGCTGTCGGGGACGGCCCTGCGGCTGCGGGCCCGCACGCGCCTGCTCTCGCTGGTCGGCGGCCAGCTCGATTTCGACCGGGTCGATCTGATCAGGCCCGAAATTGACATCGCCGTTCCCGGCGGGCTCGACAGCTACGCCAGCTGGGTCGCACCACCCTTGGGCTATCTCGCCGGGCTGAAGGGCGAGACGCGGCTCGTGATCCATTCGGGCAGCCTGATGGCGCGCTCCGGCAACACGATCCTGACCACCCTGCGCGACGTCAATCTCGTCGTCGACGATCGTGAGGCGGACGAGCCGATCGCCTTCGCCGGCAGCTTCACCTGGCGTGGCGAAGCCACCAAGGTGAACCTGCTCTGGCCGGTGACCGGTGAGCGCTCCCGGGTCGCGTTCGCGCTCTCCTCGAACCTGATGAGCTTCCGCCTCAACGGCATGCGCTCCGCCGCCCAGGGTGTCACCACCGGCCAGGTCGAATTCAACACGCGCTCCCTGCCCGATGCCCTCGCCTGGATCGGCCCGCGTCCACGCATCGCCACCCTGGTCCGGCAGGTCGAGCTCACGGCCGAGGCGCAGCTCGCCGGCGACAACATCTCGCTCAGCAGCGTCATCGCCAAGCTCGACGGCGACCAGCTCGAGGGCGTCCTGAAGCTCGATGGCGACGGCGCTCGCAGGGTGCTGTCGGGCACGCTGGCCGGCGCCGAGTTCGATCTCGCCAGGCTGCTCCGCCAGGGCGGCGAACAGAAGCCGCCGACGACCGGCGAGGCCGGCGGGACGCCTCTCGAATTCGACAGCTGGACCGCCCACGATGTCGATCTGCGCATCTCGCTCGACGCCGCCCGCCTCGGCCCGACCCGGCTCGGCGAGCTCGCGGCGCAGCTCATGGTCCGCAAGGGCCGGTTCGAAGCGTCGGTGCTGCGCGCCTCGGCCTATGGCGGCACGGCCCGCGCCCGCCTTCTTGCCACCGCCGTTCCGGCCGGAGCCGAGGTCAAGCTGCAGTTCGGGCTCGACCGCGTCAACCTCGGGCAGGCAGGCGCCGACCTTCCCGAGCTGCTCGGCGGGCTGACCGGCTTCGCCACCGGGCAGATCGCGCTCGACGGCAGCGGCGACAGTCTGGAGGAGGTCGTCGGCTCCATGACCGGCCGCGCCAATGCGACGCTGCGCCAGGGCGAGTTCAAGGGGCTGAATTTCGCCGAATTGCTGCGCCGTGCCGAGAAGCCCCCTCTCGGACGTGACTGGCGCGGCGGCAGGACCACCTTTGAAACCGCCCAGTTCGCGGCGCTCGCCAACCGCGGCGTGCTGACCCTCACCGAAGCGCAGATGGCAGGCCCGGGCTATGCGCTGTCGATGACCGGCAGCGCCGATCTAGGCCGGCGCTGGCTCGAACTCGCCGGCGTGCTGAGCGCGACCAGCGGCACGGCCCGCACCCCCTTCAAGATCCGCGGGCCGTTCAACGACGCTGTCTTCACGCCGACCCCCGACGCCGCCGCCATCCATCCGACCGGCGCGACCCGCTAGCCAGAGCGCTGCCACCAGGCGCCTGCTCTCCGGGCGGTGCCGGCGATAATCGGCTCTTCCCGACCACGCACGCCGCCATGGCCGTCGCCCCGCAGCCCTGACTAGCGTTAGGCCCGCCTTGCCGCGCCCAAACGAGAAGGGGCGCCGCTGCCCGGCCAGGCAGCGGCGCCCCGATCAAGGTTGCCAGCTTCGGCAGTGACTGGCCGCTCAGGCCTCGCCGCCGGCCTCTCCGGCGTCACCGCCCTCGCCGCTTTCGGCTTCAGCCTCGCCTTCGCTGTCCTCGCCGGCATCGCCGATGCACTCGACCGAGACGACCTTCTCGTCGCCATGGGTGTTGAACACGGTGACGCCCTGGGTCGAGCGGCCGGCGATGCGGATGCGGTTGTTGGGCCCGGCATCGACCGGAACGCGGATCACCTGGCCGCCATCGGTGACCAGCATGATCTGGTCGGACTCGACCACCGGGAAGGAGGCGATCAGCTTGCCGTTGCGCTCGTTCACCACCATGGCGACGATGCCCTTGCCGCCGCGACCGGTCACCCGATACTCGAAGGACGAGGTGCGCTTTCCGTAGCCCTTTTCCGACACGGTCAGGATGAACTGCTCGGAAGCGCCCATCTCGGCGTACTTCTCCTGGCCGAGCTCGATATCGCCGACGGCCTCCTCCGAATCCGCGGCCGGAGCGCTCGCCTCCTCGCCATCGCCGGTCACGGCGCGCCGTGCCGCCGAAGCGAGCTTGAGATAGGCGGCGCGCTCGTCGGCGGTGGCATCGAGGTGGTGCAGGATCGCGAGCGAGATCACCTCGTCACCCTTGGCGAGGTTGATGCCGCGCACGCCCGTCGAGTCGCGGCCCTTGAAGACGCGGACCTCCGGCACGGCGAAGCGGATGCACTGGCCTTCCGCCGTCGTCAGCAGGACGTCGTCATGCTCGGAGCAGATCTGCACGTCGACGATGGAATCGCCCTCGTCGAGCTTCATCGCGATCTTGCCGTTGCGGTTGACCTGGACGAAGTCGGAGAGCTTGTTGCGGCGGACATTGCCGCTCTTCGTCGCGAACATCACGTCGAGACGGCTCCAGCTCTCCTCGTCCTCCGGCAGCGGCATCACCGTGGTGATGCGTTCGCCCTGGTCGAGCGGCAGCATGTTGTTGAGGAACTTGCCGCGCGCATTCGGTGCCGAGAGCGGCAGGCGCCAGACCTTCTCCTTGTAGGCCTGGCCCAGCGAGGAGAAGAAGATGATCGGCGTATGCGTGTCGGCGACGAAGAGCCTGGTAACGAAATCCTCGTCCTTGGTCGCCATGCCGGAGCGACCCTTGCCGCCGCGCTTCTGCGCCCGGTAGGTCGAGAGCGGAACGCGCTTGATGTAACCGGCATGGCTGACGGTGACGACCATGTCCTCGCGGGCGATCAGGTCCTCGTCGTCGAGGTCGGAACCCCAGTCCATGATCTCGGTCCGGCGCGGCGTGGCGAAGGCGGCCTTCACCTCGGCGAGCTCGGTCTTGATGATCTCCTGGATGCGGGCGCGCGAGCGCAGGATGTCGAGATAGTCGGCGATCTCCTTGGCGAGCTTTTCCAGCTCGTCGCCGATCTCGTCGCGGCCGAGGGCGGTGAGGCGGGCGAGGCGCAATTCGAGGATCGCCTTGGCCTGCGCATCGGAGAGCCGGTAGGTGCCGTCGGCATTCATCGGATGGCGTGGGTCGTCGACCAGCGCGATCAGCGGCGCGATGTCCTCCGCCGGCCAGTCGCGCGCCATCAGGGCCTCATGCGCGGCCGACGGCGTCGGAGCCGTGCGGATCAGGCGGATGACCTCGTCGATATTCGCGACGGCGGTTGCGAGGCCACAGAGCACATGGGCGCGCTCGCGCGCCTTGTTGAGCAGATAGCGCGTGCGCCGCGAGACCACCTCTTCGCGGAACTCGACGAAGGCCGAGATGAAGTCGCGGAGATTCAGCACCTCCGGCCGGCCACCGGTCAACGCCACCATGTTGGCGCCGAACGAGGTCTGCAGCGGCGTGAAGCGGTAGAGCTGGTTCAGCACGACATCGGCGACGGCGTCGCGCTTGATCTCGATGACGACGCGCACGCCCTCGCGGCTCGACTCGTCGCGCAGGTCCGAGATGCCCTCGATCCGCTTCTCGCGGACGAGATCGGCGATCTTCTCGACCATCGAGGCCTTGTTCACCTGATAGGGAACCTCGGTGACGACGATCGCCTCGCGCTCCTTGCGCAGCTCCTCGATATGCGTCTTCGAGCGCATCACGATCGAGCCGCGGCCGGTATGATAGGCCGAATGGATGCCGCTGCGGCCCATGATCGAGGCGCCGGTCGGGAAGTCCGGGCCGGGCACGATCTCGATCAGCTCGTCGATCGTGATCTCGGGGTTCTCGATCAGCGCGATGCAGGCATCGATGACCTCGCCGAGATTATGCGGCGGGATGTTCGTGGCCATGCCGACGGCGATGCCGCCGGCGCCATTGACCAGGAGGTTCGGATAGCGCGCCGGCAGGACGGTCGGCTCATGCTCCTTGCCGTCATAGTTCGGCTGAAAGTTGACCGTGTCGAGGTCGAGATCCTCAAGGAGCGGCATCGCCGCCTTGTCGAGCCTCGCCTCGGTGTAACGATCAGCCGCCGGGCTGTCGCCGTCCATCGAGCCGAAATTGCCCTGGCCGTCGATCAGCGGCAGGCGCAGCGAGAAGTCCTGCGCCATGCGCACCAGCGCGTCATAGACCGCGAGGTTGCCGTGCGGATGGTATTTACCCATCGTGTCGCCGACGATGCGGGCGCATTTGGTGTAGGGCCGCTCGGGCAGGTTCTTGTTCTCGTGCATCGAGAACAGGATGCGCCGGTGCACCGGCTTCAGACCGTCGCGGACATCGGGCAGAGCGCGGCTCACGATCACGCTCATCGCGTAATCGAGATAGCTCTTCTTCATCTCGTCGGTGATCGCGATCGGCTTGATGTCGCCACCGAACTGCGGGCCGTCGTCGCGCTTGTCGTCGTTGTCTTCGCTCAAGGGAAAATGCCCCGATTCAACCCAGTTTTTCAGCTTTCTGGCTATCCGATTCCACGCGCCGAAGCCAGCAAAAGGCGAGACAATCCAGTGAAAATAAGTCTCTGATTTTTCAGCGCTTTACCGCCCATTCCTGAATCGGTTCCGCAGCCCCGACGCAATCTCGCCATGTTTCGCGCGTGACGCCGGCGCGCCGCCATGCGTAAGGTCCCCGGATGTTCGCCGAATATCTCACTTCCGCCCTCGTCACGCTGCTGGTGACGCTCGACCCGCCGGGGCTCGCGCCGATCTTCCTGTCGCTGACCCGCGGCATGACCAATGACGAGCGCCGCCAGGTCGCGATCCGCGCCTGTCTGATCGCCTTCTGCATCATGGCCTTCTTCGGGCTGGCCGGAGACCTCGTACTGAAGGCGCTCGGCGTCTCGCTGCCGGCCTTCCGCATCGCCGGCGGGCTGCTGCTGTTCTGGATCTCCTTCGAGATGGTCTTCGAGCGCCGCAACGAGCGCAAGCAGGCGACCGCCGAGACGGCGATCACCCAGGACCATATCCGCAATGTCGCCGCCTTCCCGCTGGCGATCCCGCTAATGGCCGGCCCCGGCGCTCTGACGGCGGTCATGCTGCTCGCCGGGCGCGCCGGTGGCGACGTCGCGATGCTCACCTCCCTCGCCGTGATCTGCGGGCTCGTCATCCTCTCCTGCCTCGCCGTCTTCTTCCTGGCGGTGCCGATCGCCCGCCTGCTCGGGGTCACCGGCAATGTCGTGCTGACGCGCCTGCTCGGCGTCATCCTCGCGGCGCTCGCCGTGCAGTTCGTGATCGACGGCGTGCGCGCGGTCGTCGGCGGCGGCGGCTAGCCGAACCTCGGCCGGGACGACCGTGGCAGCGCAGGTGCGGGCTAAGGAGTGGTAAATCCGCTCGCTCGACTTGAAAGGCGAGGGAAGAACAAAAGCTTACGCCCTGCAGCTAAGACGAGGCTGCATCGGGAGATCAATATGCGCCTCGTCATCCTATCCGCCTGCTTCGCACTCGCCACAGCCGCCAGCCCCGGCTCCGCCGCCGGCCTCGACGGCTCGCTCTGGGACCATAATGGCTCCGCCATGGTGCTGGAGCAGAGCGCCGGCAGGATCGTCTATGACGAGCCCAAGGCATCGATCGCCGGCACGGTCCGCCGCGGCACGGTGCTGTTCGAGGGACGCTTCGCCGGCAAGCGGGTCAGCGGCACCGCCTATGTCTTCAAGAAGGGCTGCGAGCCGGCGCCCTATCCGGTCTCGGGCGTGATCGAGGACAATCCGCGCGGTTTCGGCTCGCGGATCGTGATGACCGGCCCGGCGCCCCGCCGCGACAGGGCCTCCTGCGCCATCATCGGCACGACCGGCGCCCATTCGCGCCTTGTCTTCGAAGAGATGGGCGACATCTGAGCATGCCGCGCATCCTCGAGAGCCGTACCGACCGGCTCTATTGCGGCTGCCAGGACGAAAGCACCGGCAGCAAGGGCGATGCCTCCTGGGGCCATCTCGCTCCCGACCGGAAGGCGCTGGACGAAAGCCTCGCCGCGCTGACGGCAGAGCTGAACGATGGCGGCTGGGAGATCAAGGCGGTCACGCCGCTGATCGCCAGCTACTACTACGCCGCCAGCCAGTACATGGTCTCGCTCGACCGCTCGAACTGGGGCGGCTACGGCGTCGGCTATGGCGCACCCTATACCGAGGGGCTCGTCGTGGTCGCCCAGCGCTGGGTCGAGATCAGCCAGGAACAGCAGGACGAGCGTGAACGCCGTGCGGCGGAGCGCGCGGCGGCAGAAGCAGCCGCGACACTTGAGGCCAAGCGCCGGACGCGCGAGGCCGAACTTGCGAAGCTCGCAGCCGAGCCAGTCGGCAAGGCCGGGCTGCTGCGCGATAAATGGCGCTTCCGTCGCCAGGACTATCCGACGGAAGCACTGGCCCACGGCGCCAAGGAGGTCGCGCTCAAGGCGTTGCGGGAACGGCCGCTCTAGCAGGCGGGGGTCCCCATGTGCCCGGCGCCGCGGTTGAGCCGCGCCGGGCAGAGAGACAGCCGACGCACGCCCCGGCGCTCGGTCGCTCAGGCCGGCCTGGAGAGGCGCCAGCGAGCGAGATCGACGAGGCAGAACAGCGTCAGGCTGAAGCCGACCAGCGGCAGCGCCCAGCCCAGGGCGGCAGCCATCCCGATGGTCGCCGCCCGGCCCGGCCAGCCCAGCCGTAGCCAGGCGAGGAGGAGCGTGCGCGGCAGCCCACCGGGCGCCGGCCGCTGGCGCCACCAGATCCGATAGCCGAGCACGGTCGCCACCATCAGCCCGAAACCGAGCAGCGCCATCAGCAACTGGTTCGGCCAACCGAACAGGACGCCCATATGCGCGTCGATCCCCCAGCGGATCAGCTTGGCGACCAGCGGGAAGGTCTCGAAATCGGCCCGGCTGACAACGGCGAGATCGCGCGGGTCGAGCGCGAGCGTGTCGACCTGCGTCGGCCAGCTCCGGTCGTACTCGCGCACCAGCCAGGCCTGGCCTTCGCCGCGCGGCGGCCGTATCTCGACATGCCCGGAATCGATCCCCGCCGCCTTTGCCGCCGCGAAGACGGCATCGAGCTGGCCGACACTGCCGGGAGCAGCCCCTCCCACTGCAGGGCCGTGATCGCCGTGATGAGCGTGCTCGCCACCGACTGCGGGCGCAGCGCCGAGCTTCAGCGAAACCGAGGGCGTCACCCAGCCGAGATTGGCCCGCAGCGCGTCGATCCGATCGCCGGCATGTTTCGACCAGGTCAGCCCCGTCACCGACAGGAAGACGAGGCCGAGCGAAAGCGTCAGGCCGATCAGCCCATGCCAACGCCGATCGCGCAGCGCCGGATTGATACGGACTCGCTCGGCGGCCTTCGGGTTACGCCGCCAGAACCACATCAGGCTGCCGCCGAGCACCACCGCCCAGAGCCAGGATGCGGCGAGCTCGCTGTAATTGCGACCGAACTCGCCGAGTAGCAGGTTGCGGTGCAAATAGTCGAGCTGGATTCGGAAGGGCAGGATGCCGCTGGTGCCATAGGCGATAAGATCGCCCTTCACCGCCAGGGAGACCGGGTCGACGAAGATCGCCCGGCTCTCGGAATCACCGAGCCCCGCCTGCGCGAACATCACCCGCGTGGTCTCGCCGGGTCGCGGCGCCGGGCGGATCGCAAAGAAGCGCGGCCCGTCGCCGATATGCCGGCGCGCGGCCTCGACCTGCGCAGCGAGCGAAGCGGGCTCGCCTACTGCCGTCGCTGTCAATTGCTCGCGGTAGATCAGATGCTCGATCTGCGGCGTCAGCACATAGAGCGTGCCGGTCAGCGCTGCGATCAGGATGAAGGGGCCGACGAGCAGCCCGGCATAGAAGTGCAGCCTCGTGATGAAGGCCTTGAATTCCAAAGACAAGGCGAAGGCGCGGCCGGAATTGGCGCGCGTCTGGACATCCGCGTGAGCGGTCATTGCTGAATTCCTCGATTGACCTGCCGACGCTCCACTGGCGGCCCGGGCCGGGCGGAGCTTCGGTCATTGCGACAGGGCGGCCGGAAGGCCGCTGCGGCGTCAGGTCAGGTGAGGAGGACCTCTAGGACGGGCGGCGAGCCGCTCCTCCCCGGGCAGCGGCGGCGCTATGAGATCGCCGAAGCTGACGGGCTCGACACGGGGCTCTGCTCGCTCGGCTATCGCGGCCCGAACCGGCGGCGCATGGGCCGCGCCGATCCAGACACAGCCGAGCAGGCAGCACGCCGGCAGGTGCGGCGCCCTTTCCTCCCCCGGCAGCGGCAGACTCTCGGAGCCCGGCGCGCACAGCGTGAGATAGATCGTCCGGTCGAGCAGCGCCGGCGCAAGGCTCTGCCCGGACAGAACCGCGCCGAACAGCCCCTGCAACACGAGCACATAGGCCGCGACGATCGCGACCCAGGACCTGGCTCGAATAGACCTTGTTCTGACGGACTCGGCTGCGCTCAACGACAGGCTCTCCTGCGCCGTCGATAGCGATGCCCCGGAAACCTGTCCATCAGCCGAACTGCCGCAGCGGCACTAGGCCTTGACGTAGACGAAGGCCTGCTTGCCCGAGGCGAGCCGAACGCTGATGCGCTTGTAGTCGGCGACCTCGTAGCGGTCGGCAGCGGCGAGTTCCTCGGCGGTGATGCTGAAGACCTTGCCGGGCACGCTGTCGGCCGGATCGTCGCTCGGCGCCACCACCGGATGGAAACGCTTGCCACTGGTGCGGATCACCTCGGGGTCGGTGATCTCCAGCATGGTCTGGACAAAGCCCGGCATGGCGTCGTCATGGCCGTCGAGCAGCCGCCCGAAGGAGGAAAGCTGGACGTTCTCCTGCTGCAGCGTGCCGTAGGAAAACAGAAGGATGCTGCGCTCGTCGGCCATGCCCGCTCCGGTTCAACCGCGGCTCACGACGCCGCTAGCAGTTTTTCGCGCGCCGCGCGCGAAGCGGCAAGGCGCTGGCGTGCCGCAGCCAGGATCGGCTCCGGCGCCTCCTGCGGCGTGCCGGCCCGGAAGGGAGGCTCCGGCGCGTATTCGAGCGAGAGCTGGATCAGTTGCGCCTCCGCCTCGCCGAGCAGTTCGGCGACCACCGTCAGCCCGAAATCGATGCCGGAGGTGACGCCGCCGGCGGTGATCAGATTGCCGTCGCGCACCACGCGCCCCTGTGTCGGGATCGCGCCGAAACGCGCCAGAAAATCATGTGCATTCCAGTGGCTGGTCGCGCGCTTGCCTTTCAGCAGCCCGGCCATGCCGAGCACCAGCGATCCCGTGCAGACCGAGGTGAGATAGCGCACCTGCCCCGCCCGCTCGCGCAGGAAGGCGAGAACGGCCTCGTCCTGCAGCAGCGCGTTGACCCCCGCACCACCCGGCACGCAGAGCACGTCGAGCGGCGGGCAGTCGGCGAAGGTCGTGGTCGGCGTCAGCGTCAGCCCGGTCGCGGCCTTGAGCGGAGCGGTATCCTTCCAGACCAGATGCACCTCTGCACCCTTGGCCGAGGCGAAGACCTCGTAGGGGCCGGTCAGGTCGAGCTGCTGAACCTGCGGAAAGACGAGGATGCCGAAGCTGAGGGACATGGGATGATCTCCTGGTTGACGGAAGCAGCCTAGAGGAAGAAGCTTTGGCCGGATTGCCAACAAGCCCTCGCTTCATGCCAAACCAGCGCCGCATCGAGATCCTGACCTTCCCCGGCGGGCAATTGCTCGACGTCGCCGGCCCCTTGCAGGTCTTCGCCACCGCCAATGACCTCGCCCATCTCGCCGGACGTCCGCTGCCCTACGAGACCGCGGTGGTGGCGGAAGAGGGCCGCGTCGTCACGAGCGCGAAGCTCGAACTCGGTGCGGCTCCGCTCCCCGACCCAACCGCGCCGCTGCACACGCTGGTCGTCGCCGGCGGCTATGGCGTCAATGCTGCCTGCCGCGATCCGGCACTGCTCGGCTGGGTCCGGCAGCGCGCGGAGGCCGCCAAGCGTGTCGCCTCGGTCTGCAGCGGTGCCTTCCTGCTCGCGGCCGCCGGCCTGCTCGACGGCAGGCGCGCCGTGACGCATTGGGGCCGCTGCGATGAATTCCGGGCGATGTTCCCCGCCGTGCGGCTGGAGTCCGACCCGATCTATGTCCGCGACGGCGATGTCTGGACCTCGGCTGGCGTCACCGCCGGCATCGATCTCGCCTTGGCGCTGGTCGAGGCCGATCTCGGCCGGGAGCCGGCGCTCGCCATCGCCCGCCAGCTCGTCGTCTTCCTCAAGCGCCCCGGCGGCCAGGCGCAGTTCAGCGCCGCGCTCACCTTGCAGGAGAAAGACGAGCGCTTCGACCGCCTGCATGGCTGGATCGTCGAGAACCTGCGCGGCGACCTCTCGCTGGAGAGACTGGCCGGGCAGGCCAATATGAGCCTGCGCAGCTTCGCCCGGCACTATCGCCAGGCCACGGGCCGCACGCCGGCCCGCGCCGTCGAGGAGATCAGGATCGAGACCGCGCGCCGCCTGCTCGAACAGGGCCTCTCCGTCGCCCAGGCCGGCCGCCGCTGCGGCTTCGGCTCGGAGGAGACCCTGCGCCGCGCCTTCCTGCGCCGGCTCGGCGCCAGCCCGCAGGCCTATCGCGAGCGCTTTGCGCAGTAGGAAACCTCTTACAGCGCCAGCTCCATGACCCTTTCGCCATTGGCGCGGGTCTCGCCCGTGTCCCTGAAACCCTGCGCCAGATAGAAGCCGTGCGGCCCGCCATCGCCCGCGACGTAGCTGGTCTGGGCGAGCTTGTATCCCTGCGGCGGCAGGCTCTTCAGCCAGAGCCCGATCGCCTCGCGCCCATAGCCTTTGCCCTGATGTCCCCCAGCGATCATGAAACGCCAGAGGAAGCAGCCCCCGCTCTCATCGCCCGGGCGCCACATCATGAACCCGACCGGCTCGTCATCGGCATAGACGGCGCGAAAAACCGCGGCCGGGTTGAAGTGGGCTTGCGCGATCGAGACCGCATTCGGCGCGACGAAGCCACTCTGCGCTTCGTGCGGCGAGAGCTCGCAGATTGTGCGCACCGTATCGGCGGTCACCTCACGCAGCGAGACGATCGGCGCTCTCAACCGATCCTCCTCACTTCTCCAGAAAGGCCTTCACCGCCCCTTCGGCCTGCTTCATCGAGATCACCCCGTCGAGATGGCCGCGCGTACCCTGGATGGTGACGTGCGAGACGTCGCGCCCGGCCTTCTTCGCCTCGGCGACGCTGCGCTGGATCATCTCATCCGGAAAGACCAGGTCCTTCGGCTGGCTGACGATCAGCAGCGGCGCCCTGATCCGGCTCATCCCGTCGGCAAGCGATTTTCCGCCAGCGGCATAGAGCTGGTTCGCCTTGACCAGATAGAGGAAATGGTTGGCGTCCGAGAGCTTGGCGCGCGCTTCGCCGGCATTGTCGAGCACGCTCTGCACCTGGAACTTGTTGCCGAGCGCCTTGGCCGGGTCGTCGCCTTCCTTGGCGGGGCGGCGGCCGAAGGTGCCATTGGTCCAGTCGCCGTGATTGGCCTGCAGCGTCACCGCGGTCAGCGCCTTGGCGAGCCCGGCATTGGGCGGCGTCTTGCCGTAGTAGTCGCCCTTGTTCCAGTTCGGATCGACCAGGATCGGAGCCGCCCAGACGTCGAGCCAGGCGATCAGCTGGGCATCGGCCTCGGCCGCGCCAATCACCGCCATCGCCTTGCCGACCATGTCGGGATGGCTCGCGGCCCATTCATAGGTCTGCAGCGCGCCCATCGACGGCCCGGCGACCATGACCAGCTTCCTGATGCCGAGGCTTTCGACCAGTGCCTTCTGGACATTGACGAAATCGCCGATGGTCACGATCGGGAAGTCGAGCGCATACGGCTTGCCGGTGTCGGGATCGATCGAGGCCGGGCCGGTGGTCGTGGTCTTCGGATCGCCGGTGTTGAGGTTGACCAGCGTGTCCGAGGACAGGACGAAATACTTGTCGGTGTCGATCGCCTTGCCGGGGCCGATGATCGCGTCCCAATAGCCGGGCGCTGCGTCGGAGGCTGCATATTTGCCGGCAGCGTGCGAATTGGCCGAGAAGAAATGGCAGATCAGGATCGCGTTGGACTTGTCGGCGTTGAGCGTGCCGTAGCTCTCCCAGCCGACCTTGACGTTCTTCAGCGTGCGCCCGCCTTGCGTGGTGTAGCTCGGCAGCTCGAAGATTTTCTTCTCGACGATCAGCTCCTGAGCGTCCGCCATTCCCGTCACCATCATCCCGACGACACCCAGCACGCCCGCGATCCAGCCCTTCATGCCGCGCTCCCTTGCTCCGGCCGGCTTCTCGGCCTTGAGGCGGATCAGAGCGGATTTGCCCGGCTAACGGAAGGGGGCTCTTCTTCCTTCTCCCCTCGGGGGAGAAGGTGGCAGCGCGAAGCGCTGACGGATGAGGGAAGGACAGGCTCAGGCGACTATAGGGTCCCCCGGTCGCACCGCCCTCATCCGCCTGCCGGCACCTTCTCCCCCGAGGGGAGAAGGGAATCTCACAGCGTCTCGAGCAGCCCCTTGATCAGCGCCCGGCGCGGGGCGATCGACGGGATCAGCCCGTATTCCTGCAAGGTGTGGGCGCCGTCGCCGTCGATGCCGAGCCCATCCAGCGTCGGGACGCCGAGCGCCGCGGTGAAATTGCCGTCCGAGCCGCCGCCGGTCATCGGGCAGTCCTGCAGGTCGAAGCCGCTTGCGGCGGCGATCGCCCTCGCCTTCTCGTAGAGCGCAGCGACCTCGGCGCTCTTCTCATAGGGCGGACGGTTCATGCCGCCGCTGACCGTGACCTTCACGTCCGGATCATGGGGCTTGAGGCCGAGAATGCGCTTTTCCATTGCGGCGCCGTCGGCAACGGTGGTGACGCGGCAATCGACGCTGAACCAGGCATGCTGCGGGATGACGTTTGCCGCCGTGCCGCCGCCGACCAGCGCGACCGTGGTGGTGATGCCGCGCGAATAGTCGGTCATCGCCTCGACCGCGAGGATCTGGTGCGCCGCTTCGCGGATGGCGTTGCGGCCATCGGCATGGCGCGAGCCGGAATGGGCCGGGCGCCCCTCGATCTTGACCTCGAAGCGGCCGACGCCCTTGCGCGCGGTAACGATCTTGCCGCCCTCGCGCGCCGGCTCGGTGACCAGCACCGCCATCGACCGGCCGCCGATATCCTCGATCAGCCCGCGTGTCGTCGGCGAGCCGATCTCCTCGTCCGGCGTGAACAGGAAGACCATGGGCCGCCGGGCCGCACCGGCCTTGGCGGCATCCTTGAAGGCCTGCAGCGCCAGCCAGGCACCGCCCTTCATGTCGTAGACGCCGGGCCCGTAAAGCCGGTCGCCCTCGACCCGGACCGGCAGGTCCTTGGCGGTGGTGCCGACCGGGTGCACCGTGTCGAGATGCGACATCAGCGCGACGGCCTTCTCGCCATTGTCGACGCCGGCGCGCAGCACCAGGCTGTCGCCGAGCCCGTCGCGGCCGGGAATGCGCTCGACCGCGATCGGCAGGCCTTCGACCTCGCTCGCGACGAGGTCCATCATGCCGTTGACGCCGGGCACGTGATGGGTGGGGCTCTCCAGCGCGACCCAGACGGAGAGCGCGGGAACGGCGGAATCGTGAATGGTCATGATGGCAGGGTTTCGCAGGACAGCGTGGCGATAACGAGGAGATTGGCCATTTCGCCGGCTTTGTCCATCGCCGCTGGCGGGCAGCCGCCCTGCGGTTCGCGGGAGGTTCGCCGACGGCCTTCCGACCGGCCGCATCGACCAGCTGCGAACCGCGCATCGGCAGCGTTCAGGTGAGGTCCTTCAGCCCCGTCGGCGTCTCGATCTGCGCGCGATAGCGCAGCCTCGGACCCTGAGTGAGCACCGGAGCGCCCTCGACCGCGAGCTCGCGATAGAGCGCCGCGATGGTCTCCGGCTCCGGATGCGCGAGGCAGAAGCCGCGCAGGCGCGCCCCGAGATCGGCGATCGCAGCCATCGAGCGCGGCTTGCCACGCCGGTCGATGATCGAGGGCATCGTCCCGTCTAGCGGCAGCGCGCCATCGTCGGGAATCGCGAAATCGAAGGCCGGATCGTTTGCGGGAAGCGCGACCTTGCGGCCGAACATGCCGCCCCGGCCAGCGAGCACCGCATCGATCGCATCGGTCCGCGCGACCCAGCCGCGCAGGCGCCGCCCCTCCTCCCAATCGGCCCTGACCCGCTTTTGATCGTCGAGGCCGAACCAGCGCGCCCGGCCGGGCGCCCTACCCTCCGGATCCAGCGCCACGATCTCCAGATAGACGCCGCCACCGAGCTGCAGCAGGTGGTTATGCGTGCCCATGTAGAGATGGCGCTGGCCGAAGGGGACGTCGAGGTCGAGGCAGGCCCGCACATGCGCGGCGCCCTCGGCAAGCGTCGGGGCGATCACGGTGAGATGGTCCAGCTTCAGCATGCCGCCCTGCATCGCTCCCGCCCGCGCCCTCGTCCCGCACCATACGAAAAGAGGCGCCTCTTGCGAGACGCCCCCTGACCGAGAGACCGACGAAACCGTCCGTCCGCCGCGAAACTAGAACGGGATGTCGTCGTCGAGATGGCTCGAGGACCGCGAGCCGCCCGAACCGCCGCCCGACATCGCCGGCTGGCGCGAGCCGCCGCCGCTGCCGCCCATCGGGCTCTGGCGGCCGAAGGAGCCGCCACCGGAGGAGCGATCCTCGAAGGAACCACCGCCGCCCTCGCCATATTCGTCAGAGCCGCCCTGGCCGCGGCTGTCCAGGATGGTCAGCTCGCCGCGGAAGCGCTGCAACACGATCTCGGTCGTGTACTTCTCGACGCCGGACTGGTCCTGCCATTTGCGGGTCTGGAGCTGGCCCTCGATGTAAACCTTCGAGCCCTTCTTCAGATACTGCTCGGCGACCTTGGCGAGGTTCTCGTTGAAGATCACCACGGAATGCCACTCGGTGCGCTCCTTGCGCTCGCCCGACTGCTTGTCGCGCCAGGTTTCCGAAGTGGCGATGCGCAGATTGACGACCGGCTCACCGCTGCCGAGGCGCCGCACTTCGGGGTCGCGCCCGAGATTGCCGACCAGAATGACCTTGTTGACGCTACCAGCCATGACAGGCTCCGTTTTCCTGCGCACTTCACCACAAACCGGCCGATCGACCGGAAGCGGACCCTAGCGATCCCGGCACGGACTATCAATGATGTTCTCGTTTTGTTCAAGGGCCAAATCGGAAGTTGTCCCCGGAGATTCGTAGCCTCCCCGTCAGCGCCGGGTTACCTGCCGACAAGCGCAAAGCGGCGGCGACGAAAAGCAGACCTTTCCTCGACGCCGAAGAGCAGCCGTTGAAGCCGGTCGCCTCCTGCCAAGAGCATCTCCGGCAAAGGTTCGGTGGTGGGATGTCCGACATGTCCATGCATACGGCTTGGCCGCGAGTCCGCCGGACTGCTCAGCTTGGGAGGCCGCTGGATCGCTGGCGCTCCCATGCTTAAGATTTCGTGGATCGTTTCGGGACGGTTGATCGACCGGATACACGGCGTCATTCCGGCTTGACAGTATTGATGACGCCATCCGACCTTGCCGCATTCGCGCCGTAGCGATCCGCAGGACAATGGCAAGCAGAGCAACTGCTCGCACCTTCGGATCGCGCGGCGCTGCCCTCGGAATTGGCGTGGAGGCCCCCCTGATGAGAACGGCCGTGGCAGGCGTTGTAATGCTGTTGTCGACCGTCGGTGCTCTGGCGCAGCCTCAGCCCGTCACCGTGGATAATTTCACGCGTGCCGAAACCGACCTCTATTTCGGCGGCATGGTGAAGCAAGGCGGTCTCGGGACGTTCTTCCATCATCGCCAGCCGCCATCGGTCGACGCGCAATCGGTCGTGAGGTTGAACCGCGACACGCTCTACTCCTCGGCGGTGATCGATCTCGATGCGGGTCCCGTCAGCGTTACGCTTCCCGACGCCGGGCAACGCTTCATGTCACTGTTCACGATCGACCAGGATCACTACGTCGGTGGCGTGTTCTACAAGCCGGGCACCTACACCTTCTCGAAGGACAAGGTCGGGACACGTTATTTTCTTCTGGGAGTGCGGACATTCGTCGATCCCGCGAACCCGAAAGACCTCGAACAGGTCCACGCCTTGCAGGATGCCCTGAAGATCGAGCAGGCGAACGTCGGAAGCTTCAGCATCACCCAATGGGATCCGGCCAGTCAGAAGAAGGTCCGGGACGCCCTGTTGACGCTGCAATCGACGCTGCCGGACTTCAAGAACGCATTCGGCGCCCGTCGTGACGTCGATCCGATCCGGCACTTGCTGGGAACAGCGGCGGGCTGGGGTGGAAACCCCGACAAGGATGCCATCTATCTCAACGTGACGTTGCCGAAGAACGACGGCACGACGGTCTATCGCCTGACTGTCCCCAAGGACGTTCCGGTCGACGGCTTCTGGTCGCTCACGGTCTACAACGCCGAAGGCTATTTCGAGAAGAACCCGTACGACGCCTACGCCTTCAACAATGTCACCGCCAAGAAGAATGCGGACGGCTCCGTCTCGCTCCAGTTCGGAGGCTGCGATGGCAAGGTCGCCAACTGCCTCCCCATCATGAAGGGCTGGAACTACCTGGTGCGGCTCTATCGCCCCCGCGAGGAGGTGCTCAAGGGACAGTGGTCGTTTCCGACCCCACAGGCCGGAAACTGATCGGATCGGGGCTATCGCCGGTCCGGCGACGGCTTTTCAGTCAGTGACGTTTGGAGAAGATGACGATGGCCTTGAACAACAACGCCGTTTCGACATTCGCCACCACAGTTTCTGCCCTGCTGTTGCTGGGTTCTGTCGCGGCTCCAGCTCAGGAGGCGCCGAAATATGCCGCCAAGGTCCCGCCGTCGATCACGACACCCGGCAGCATCGATACCCGGATCGGCACGCTGAAGTTCTTCGATGGCCTGCCGGACGGTGAAACGGTGAGGAAGGTCTACGACCAACTCGATTTCTCACGCGGCATCGAGGCGTTCCTGTCCGGCATTCCGGCCGCGTCCCTGCATGCAATGTGCAAGGGCTTGAACGACGCCGGTGTCGCCAACAACAAGGCGGTCGGTATCACCGAGGAATTGATGGATGCGCGCTCGCTCTTCCTGACCCCGAACGCGACAACCGTTTACAACTTCTTCTGCGTCGATCTGAAGGACGGTCCCGTCGTCGTCGAGGTACCGCCGAACGCCCTCGGTCCGGTCGACGATGCCTATTTCCGCTTCGTGACTGATGTCGGCTTGACCGGGCCGGACCGTGGCAAGGGCGGCAAGTATCTGTTCGTGCCGCCTGACTACAAGGGGGAGTTGCCGACCGACGGTTACTTCATTGCTCGATCACCGACCTACATCAACTGGCTCCTGGCCCGGGTTTTCGTCGAGAACAACGACGTCGCGGCGGCGGTGAGGGTGGTGAAGGAGCGTCTGCGAGTTTACCCCTTTGCTGCCGCCGCCAACCCGCCACCAACCGCGTTTGTCGACATCTCCGGCAAGCAGATCAACACGATCCACTCCAACGACTTCAAGTTCTACGAAGAGATCAACGAGGTCATCCAGCATGAACCTGCCGATGCGTTCGACCCCGAGATCGTCGGACTGTTCGCAGCCATCGGCATCAAGAAGGGGCAACCCTTTGCCCCGGACGCGCGGTTGAAGGCGATCCTCGTGGAGGCAGTCGCGGTGGGCAACGCCACTGCGCGCGCCATCCTGTTCGCGCCCCGCGATCCAAGGGTGAAGTTCTTCCCTGACCGCCAATGGGGCAACGGCTTCATCGGCAACAGCTATCAGTTCCTCGACAGAGGCGAGCGGATGCTGGATGCGCGGACCCTGTTCCATTACGCGGCGACCGGCATCACCCCGGCGATGGCGGCCGCGAAACCGGGCACCGGCTCGGCCTACGCTTTTGCCGCCCGCGATGCGAAGGGTGAGTTCCTCGACGGCGGCAAGACCTACAAGATCACGCTGCCCGGCCCGGTGCCGGCCGGACAGTTCTGGTCCTTCACGGTCTACGACTCCCAGACGCGGTCGATGCTCGAGACCGACCAGAAGAGCGCAGGCATCGACAGCAGCGAGAAGCGCCTCAAGGCCAACTCGGACGGCTCCTTCTCCCTCTGGTTCGGCCCGAAGGCCCCCGCAGGTCAGGAAGGAAACTGGGTGCAAACCCGCTCCGGCAAAAGCTGGCAGGCCATTCTGAGGCTCTATGCGCCGTTGCAGCCCTGGTTCGACCAGAGCTGGAAGCCCGGCGACTTCGAGCTGGTCCAATAGCATCGCGGATCGCATTGAGCGGAAAGCTCTGGATCCCGCATAGCTGGCAGAATGCGGACGACATCGTCGTCCGTGTCGGGTCGGGAGCCGATTTCAGCCGCGCCCTTGCTGCCTGTCGAGTGCGCCCTGCAACTGTTCCACGCGGATCGCCAGGGCTTCCCTGGTCAGGTTGATGCCTTCCGGCGCGCCGTCGATCGACAGAAGGACGCCGCGCTCGGCCATGTCGAGCTGCTCCTGCGCGAGTTCCAGATGCTTCTTCAGGACTTGTGTGACGCGATCCTTGTCCGCCGGGTCCGTATCCATAGTGCCCTCGCCTGTTCGCCCCCGAACGTGCGGCGATCGCACTGCTGGAGCCACTTGCAAAACTTGCGCGTCTAGCGCGGCTCAGAGCTGAGGCTCCAGCCCAGAAACATCCGCCTCCGCTCGGCCGCCGATCTGCGGCGCCCGCGCGAGGCGCTCCGCCATGACGCCGGCGAGCGCCTGAGGCGCGCAGCGCCGCTGCCACCAGTCGAGCGCGCGCCTGTGCAATTCTTCGAGGCGCTCCGGGTCGGCGAGCAGGTCGTTCACGCAAGGGCCGAGCTCGGACCAGTCGTCGAGCTGGATGAAGGGGCAATCCTCGAAGAACCAGTGCCGGGGCACCCGGTCGCAGATCACGACGCAGCCCTGACGCATGCCCTCGAACAGCCGGAAGGTCTCCGTCGAGGATCCGCGTGGGGCAAGGCAGATCTTGGAATCGGCCATCAGCTCGGAATAGCGGACCCCGTCGGAGAGCACCCCGTTCATGTAGGAGCCTGAATCGGCCCAGAATACCTCGCCCGGCCTGCTCTGTGCGAGGCACTGCAATTCGTCGATCATGCGCGAACGCGCAATGTCCTTCGGCGTTCCCAGCAGCGCGCGGATGGAGAGCGGGTGGTAGGCACGCTGCTTCACGCTGCCGATGAAGGAGATCGCGTAGCGGCGTTCCGCGAAGGGCTTGCCCGGCAGGTCCGTCTGCCTGGCATAGCCGAGCGGCACGGTCATGCCGCCCTCCTCGCGGGCGATCGCGCCCTTGTGCCGGAGCGCCAGCAGGCCGCTGCTGCAGGCCCAGCGAGCGGCGTCCCTGACCGCTTTCACCAGCAATGCCACGCTCGCGCCCAGCTGAAGCGTGTTCACATAGGGGAAGAAGCCGTGCGTCTTGAAGACGTAGCGCACCTTGTCGAAATAGGGCGGTATCTCGCAGAACTCCTCCATCAGGAGCAGGACGACGACGTTCTTCCCGTAGCTCGGCAGCTCCCGCACCGTCTCCGTACCCCAGACGATGTAGAAAACGAGGCCCTCTGCATCGAGCAGGACCTCGAGCATCTTCAGGACACCGACCCAATACGCCAGGAAGACGTCGACGAAAGGGTCGACATACTCCGACAGGTTGATCTCGACGGGATCGTGCGCATGGCGGCACAGGAAGTATCGAAACTTGCTGTCCTCGGTCATTCCGCCGAAAGCCCCAATGCCGGCGCGCGAAGGCGCCCGTCACACACGCAAGCGCCATGTTGGCTTCGGGGCCTGCGCAAGGCCACGGCTCTTCGGGGGTAGCCCTGCGGACATCGCCTCCCCGAATCCCGTTCGAGATTCGCCCGACCGTCGAGAGCGGCGGAAACGACAACGCCGCCGCTTCCGGGAAGCGGCGGCGCATCGCGCTGCGCAAATGCAGCGGTTTCGTCAGCTTTCGCCTAGGCCGGCAGGACGACCACCTTCGTCTTGACCGGGGTCTGGGCGTAGAGGTGCATCATGTCCTGCGTGAGCAGGCCGACGCAGCCGCTTGTGATGCCGTTGCCGATCGATTCCGCGTCGAGGGACGCATAGATCGTGTAAAGCGTGTAGGCGCCGTTCTGGTAGAGATGGAGCGTGCGCGCGCCGAGCGGGTTTTCGAGGCCTCCCGGCATGCCGCGGGCATATTTCGCGACCTCGGGCTGGCGCTTGATCATCTCCTTGGGCGGCGTCCAGGTCGGCCATTCGGACTTGCGCCCGACATAGGCGTTGCCGTTCCAGCGGAAGCCGTCGCGGCCGACATTGGCGCCATAGCGGGTCGCGGTGCCGTCGCCCGCGACGCGATAGACATAGTAATTGGCGGGATCGACGATGATCGTACCGGCCGGCTCCTTGGTGTCGTAGGCGACCGTCCGCCGGAAGTACTTCGGATCGACCTTGCTGACATCGATCGCCGGAACCGGGAACTTCTCCTCGGGCACCGGGCCGTAGAGCTTCTGCGCCTCGGCGAGGCTCATGCCGTCGGATGTAGCGCAACCGCCCAGCGCCAGCGCGCCGAGACCGGCGGCCGAGCCGGCCAGAAACGACCGGCGGTCGAGCCCGCCGATCCGGCGCCCGCGCAAGGCGGCCGCGTGCAGCTTGCCGGCATCGGCATTCCTATCGTCGATGATCATGATTCTGGGCTTCCCATGTCCTGTTGCCCGAAGAGAAAACGCTTCGGCATAGGCCCGCTTAAGGTATCGCTGGGCGGAGATTGCCGTCATCCCGCCCGGCTGGCAAGCGCGCGACATTGCCGAAGCGTCAGCCCGCCAACCAAAATCGGCGCACTCCAGCCGCTCAAACCGCCTCGCCTGGCGACGACCTCGACCGGGCTTCATCCCCCGGACTGCATGGGTTTCGCGCCTCAGGGCGCCTCGCCCTCGAAGCGCACGCCGAGCGAGGCGAGCGCCCGCCAGTAATCCGGATAGGTCTTCGCAACGCAGGCCGGATCGAGGATGGTGATGCCGCCGATCTTCAGCCCGGCCAGCGCGAAGCTCATCGCGATACGGTGGTCGGCGAAGGTGTCGATCTCCGCCGGCAGGGTCTGCCCGGCGAGTCCGGGATCGGAGGCGACGAGGAGATCGTCGCCCTCCTCCACCCCGAGGCCCGGCCGGATCCGTGACAGGCCCTGCGACAGCGCCGAGACCCGGTCGCATTCCTTGACGCGCAGATTGGCGATGCCGGTGAAGCGCACCGGCGTCCTGTTGAAGGCGGCGAGCACGGCGAGCGTCGGCACCGCATCCTGCATCTGCGAGCCGTCGATCTCGGCCGGCAGGTTCGGGAAGGCGGCGATCAGCGCATGCGCCTTGGCGTCGGGCTGGGTGAAGGCCGCCGCCGGCACGCCGAGGTCGATGGCGCCGCCGGTCAGCACCTCAGCCGCCCAGAGATAGGTCGCGGCCGAGGCGTCGGGCTCGATCAGATAGTCGGCAGCGCGGTAGCCCGTCGGCTCGATCCGCCAGCTCGCCGCATCGGGCTGCGAAACCTTGGCGCCGAAGGCCGCCATCGTCGCCAGCGTCAGGTCGACATAGCCGCGAGCTCCGATCTCCTTGCCGGTCAGCGCGACCTCCACAGGCCCGCGCGCGCAGGCGCCGGCCATCAGCAGCGCCGAGACATATTGGCTGGAAAGCCCGCCATCGACCTCGACGCGGCCGCCTGCAAAACCGCCCTGCCCGGCGATCGTCACCGGCGGGCACCCGCTCGGCGCCTCAACCGCGACGCCGAGCGTGCGCAGCGCCGTGACCAGCGGCGCGATCGGCCGCTTGCGCATGTGCTCGTCGCCATCGACCACGACCTGCCCCTCGACCAGCGCCGCCGCGGCGGTGAGGAAGCGGGTCGCCGTGCCGGCATTGCCGAGGAAGAGCGGTGCCGTCGGCGCCCGCAGCCTGCCATCGCCGGTGACGACGAAGCTGGTCGCGTCCGGCTCCTCGACGGTGACGCCCATCGCCCGCAGCGCCTGCGCCATATAGAGCGTGTCGTCGCTCTTCAGCGCGCCCGACAGCCGGCTGGTGCCCTTGGCCAGCGCCGCGACCAGCAGCGCCCGGTTGGTGATCGACTTCGAGCCCGGCGGTGTCACCTTGCCGCGCAGCGCCCCGGCGAAGGGCATGATGGTGAGTTTGCGGACTTCGGAATCGGTCATGACAGGCTCGCCCTCGCCGTTCGGCTGCGTTGCGAGGCTCTTAGCCCGAGCGATCCGCAAGCGGAAGCCGCGCGATCCTCCCAAGCGCGTCATTCCGGTCTCAGCGAAGCGGAGCGCCGGAATCCATCGTAAGACGCTGGCGCTCTCCGATGGTTTCCGGAGCGGCGCCGCTTTGCGGCTTGTCCGGAATGACGTCTGGAGAGAGCGGAAAGACAGGTCGAAGCCGACGCTCAGCCCGGCGCCAAACCATGCCCACCCACCGGCTCGGTCACGGTGTGATTGTCGAAGCCCGCGATCAGTGGGCGGGCCTTGGCGATCGCCGCCTGCACGGCCGGCAGGTGCAGCGAGGCAGCATGACTTTCCTCGCGGTCCCAGACCTCGGTGACCCAGATCGCATCGGGATTGGCAGGATCGCGGGCGACGACATAGCTCAGGCAGCCCGGCATCGCCGCGCTGCTGCCGAGGATATGGCCGATCAGCGCCTCGCGCTCGCCCGGCTTGGCCAACATTCGTCCGATCAGACCATACATGTCGCGCCTCTCCGCTGTCATTGCGGCCGGCAAGCTGCCGACGCGCCGGCGCATGCGCAACCGGCTCCCTGACGGCCAGTGTCAGCAGCCTCACGGTACGCCGGGCCGGCGCGGCGAACGCTGTGCGCGAAAAATCGCCTGGGCGAGCCGGTCGAGCAGCACGGCGAGCAGGACGATGCCGAGCCCGCCGACGAAGCCGAGGCCGGGATCGGCGCGCTGCAGACCGAGCAGCACGGTCTCGCCCAGCCCCTTGGCGCCGATCATCGAGGCGACGACCACCATCGCCAGCGCCATCATGATCGCCTGGTTGAGCCCCTGCAGGATCGCCGGGCGGGCCAGCGGCAGCTCGACCAGCCAGAGGCCCTGGCGCGCACTCAATCCCAGCGCCCGTGCCGCCTCGACCGCACGCTGATCGACCTCGCGCAGGCCGAGTTCGGTCAGGCGGGCGAAGGGCGGCAAGGCATAGATCAGGGTCGCGACCAGCGCCGGCGCGCGACCGAGCCCGAGGATCATCGCGACGGGGATGAGATAGACGAAGCTCGGCACGGTCTGCATCAAATCGTAGAGCGGCGTCAGCGCCCGTGAGAGCCGCGGCACCCTGGCAGCCGCGACGCCCAATGGCAGCCCGAGCACAACGATCAGCGCGACCGCGACGACGATCAGCGCCAGCGACTGCATAGCGGCCGGCCAGACCCCGAGCAGAGCGAGCATCAGCACGAGCGCGGCCATGCCGGCCGCGAAGGCGATCCGTCGCGTGGCGAGCCAGGCCGCGAGCCCGACCATGGCGATGCCCGCCTCCGGCGGCACCTGCGCCAGCGCACTTTCGAGCAGCCGTACGGGCGCGGTCAGCCCGTCCGAAACGGCATCGAGCTTGTCGCCGGAACCGGTGACGAGCGCATCGACCAGCCGGTTGACGACGCCCTGGAGCGGCTTGCCGAGATCAGGCAGCAGGCCAGCGCTCACAAGCCGGCCTGAACCTTCGCAGCGACCTCGGCGGTGACCCAATGCCGCCAGTCATCCGGCCGGTCCTTGAGGAAGCGCAGCGCCTGCTCCTCCGGCGTGATCCCCGCCTTGCGGGCATCCCCCAGCATCTGTGAGGTCAGCGCGCTGCTGATGCCGTAATTCTTGAAGAAGCTCGTCAGCTGCGGGGCCGCCTGGGTGAAGGCGAGATTGGCGCCGATGACCACCTTGCTGACCGGGTAGGCGGTCGCCCTGGTCGGCTTGTCGCTCGCCTTCAGCTCGGCCCAGATCGCCGGGTCGAAGGCCGGCTCGCCGAGCTTGACGAGGTCATAGGCGCCGATCAGCCAGCTCGGGCTCCAATAATAGAACAGCACCGGCTGCCTGCGCTTGAGATTCGCTTCGATCGCAGCGACCAGCGCTTCGCCGGAACCGCCACGGACATTGTTGTAGTCGTCCGCCAGCCCATAGGCGGAGAGCTTCTTGGTGTTTATGCCTTCGCAGACCCAGCCGGCGACGCAATTGTAGAAACGGCCCTTGCCCGGCTCCTCCCTATCGGGGAACAGCGCCTTGTGGCGCTTGAGATCGGCGACCGTCTTCAGGTCCTTCGCCTTGGCATCCGCGCCCTCGACGAGATAGCGCGGCACGTACCAGCCCTCATTGGCATCGGGAAAGGTCGTGCCGAGCGGGATCACCTTCCCGGAGGCCTCCGCTCTGGTCCAGGCCTCGACCGGGTTCGCCAGCCAGATCTCCATGATCACGTCGACATCGCCGCGCGCCAGCCCGTTGACCAGCGGCGCGACCACTCCCGGCACGCGCTCGACCTTGCAGCCAAACCCCTTCTCGACCACCGCCCGCGCCACGGCTGTGTGGAAGGCGGCGGAATCGTAGTCGAGCCCGGCGATCTTCAGCGGCCTGTCGAGCTCACAGGAGAGAACGGGCGCGGCCAGCCCGAGACCAAGCAGCAGAGTTGCAGTGCGCAGAACGGCTTTCATCATGACGATCCCCCGCTGGCTGCCGTGCCCGGTCTGGGCACTTGACGGTTGGGCATGTCCACGAAGCGCGAAAGCGAGCGAAATGTTCCGCCCGGCAGGCGACGACATTAGCGCCACTTACCGCCTTGGGCACTGCGCAAACGGGTGATGGCATGGCCCGCCTGTCCGACCGGGCCTGTCAGCAGCGGTGGCGGCCGCTGGCCATCAGCATGGGATCTTGTCGTCCAACATAAGATCGAGTCGTCCCGGACGTAGCGAAGCGGAGATCCGGGACGACAATGCGATGGCGAAGCGCTCAGGATGAACGCCTCGGTTCCGAAGGGCCCTCAGCGGGGTGTGCCCAGCGCCCGCAAGGCCTTCAGTGTCTCGCGCAGGCCGCGATGCAGCGGCTTGTCCTTGCGCAGGACGAGGCCGAGCGTGCGGTGCACCCGCGGCGACAGGGAGCGCACGACCAGTCCCTCGCTCTCGCCGCGCACCGCCATGCCGGGCAGCACGGCGCAGCCGAGCCCGGCGCCGACCAGCCGCTTGATCGCCTCGACACTGCCGAGCGACATCACCGGCTTCAGCGTCACGCCGGCGCGGGCGAACCATTCATCGGCGATGCGCCTCGTGATGCCGCCTGGCTCGAACAGCAGCACCGGCAGCCGCGCCAGTGCCTCCGGCGTCAGTCGCACCGGCAATTCCATGCCCGGCGGCGCGATCACCGCGAACTCATCATCGAGCAGCGGCGTCACGTCGAGGCTGCGGCCGGCGGCCGGCAGCGAGACCAGGCCGATATCGATCTGGTTGTCCTCGATCGCCTTGACGATGTCGGAGGTGTTGCCGGTGCTGACAGTGATCTCCAGCGTCGGATGGCGCTGGCGTAGTTCCCGCAGCACCGGCGGCAGCAGGAAGATGCAGGCGGTGGCGCCGGTGCCGATCCGCACGCGACCCATCGCCCCGGTCGCATGCCGCGCCATCGCCTCCTGCGCCGCCGCGACCGCCGCCTGGATCCGCCCGGCATGGTCGAGCAGTTCGGTGCCCGCTGCGGTCGGCTGCGCCCGGCGCCCGACCCGCTCGATCAGGGTCAGGCCGAGCCGCCGCTCGAGCTCGCGGATCTGCAGGCTGACGGCCGGCTGGCTCAGGCCAAGCTTCTCGGCCGCGGCCGAGAAGCTCCCGAGCGCGATCACCTGGCGGAAGCTGTCGAGCTGGTCGAGGCGAAGATCGCGCATCTCAAAGAATTTCTCATGCTCTGCATAACTTCGAGAAGCTTCATTTATGAGACGGCAAAGCGCAAGGTGGCTTGGTCGGCGCGAGAACGGCGGCCGCAGGAACAGCAACGATGAAGCTGCCAACAAGAGATTTCTGGCGTGCCCTTGAGCCCTCATCCTGAGGAGCAGCCACAGGCTGCGTCTCGAAGGATGCTTCAGGAGGCTCCGAGGCCGTCTGGTGCATCCTTCGAGACGCCGCTACCGCGGCTCCTCAGGATGAGGGCTCAAGGGCACGCCGATATCGGCGTGACGCGACAGGAGGCGCTGACCGAGCGCCCCGACCAGACGGAAAGGCGGCCCTGCGGGGTCGGAACGATTGCGATGACGATCTCCGAGTTCGCCGGCCACACCGCGCCGCCCATCCTCGTCCGCGATGCGCAGGAGGCGGACATGGCCGCGATCCAGGCGATCTACACCCATCATGTCCTTTACGGTCTCGCCAGCTTCGAGGAGACCCCGCCGAGCGTCGAGGAGATGCTGGCGCGCCGGCAGGCGGTGCTGGGCCTCGGCCTGCCCTATCTCGCCGCCGAACAGGGCGGCCGGATCGTCGGTTACAGCTACGCGACGTCCTATCGCCCTCGCCCGGCCTACCGCCACACCATCGAGGACTCGGTCTATGTTGCCGACGGCTTCGGCGGTCGCGGGATCGGCTCGGCCCTGCTCGGTGCGCTGATCGCCCGTTGTGAGACCGGCCCCTGGCGCCAGATGCTCGCCAATGTCGGCGACAGCGCCAATGCCGGCTCGATCGGCCTGCACCGCCGCTTCGGCTTCGAGCCTGTCGGCACCTTGCGCTCGACCGGCTTCAAGTTTGGCCGCTGGGTCGACACCGTGCTGATGCAGCGCAGTTTGGGGCCAGGGGACCGGACGCTACCCGGCGGGATTGCTTAGTGCCATTGCTCCACAGCTCAGGTCATCCCGGGCGACCGAAGGGAGACCCGGGATCCATTCCGGAACCTCTTTCGGAAAGGCTCAGGAATGGATCCCGGATCGGCGCGGCCTCCGGCCGCTTGTCCGGGATGACACGCGTCAGGGTCGAATGTGACTGCGCATTGCTGCTGATGAGCCTATGATGATCCCCCGCCTCACCGTCTTCTGCCTCGGGCTGGCGCAGCTCATCTCCTGGGGCATTTCCTATTATCTGGTCGGCGCCTTCGGCGAACGGATCGCTGGCGAACTCGGCTGGTCGCAGGCGATCATCCATGGCGGGCTCTCGGCCGGGCTCCTGGTGATGGGGCTGACCTCGGGCGCAGTCGGCCGCCTGATCGACCGCCATGGCGGCCGCACGGTGATGTGCGTGGGCTCGCTGCTGACGGCCGCCGGCTGCCTCGGCCTCGCCTTCGCCCATACGATTCCCGCCTATTACGCCGCCTGGCTCTGCCTCGGCCTTGCCATGCGGCTCAGCCTCTACGATGCCGCCTTCGCCGCCCTCGCCCGGATCGGCGGCAGCGCCGCGCGTCGGCCGATAGCCCAGATCACCCTGCTTGGCGGCCTCGCCTCGACCGTGTTCTGGCCGCTCGGCCATGTGCTCGCCGAGCAATTCGGCTGGCGCGGCGCTCTCATCGCCTATGCGGGCTTCGCGCTGCTCACCTTGCCCTTGCACCTGACGCTGCCGGCCGCCTCGGCGCGGCCTTTATCCGACGCGGCCGCTGCGAAGCCGGTCGTCACGCTCAGCCCGGCCGATACCCGCTTCGCCGGCCTGCTCTACGCGCTGATCGTCACCTTCGCCGGCATCCTCAATGCCGGCATGTCCGCCCATATGATCGGCATCCTCGCCGGGCTCGGCCTGCCCGCTGCGGCCGCGGTCTGGATCGGCTCGACGCGCGGCATCGGCCAGTCGCTGGCGCGGCTCGGCGAGGTGCTGTTCGGCTCGCGCACCAGCCCGTTCGATCTCAACCTCGTCGCCTGCCTGGTGCTGCCGCTCTGCTTCGTCGTCGGGCTCGCCGGCGGGGCGAGCGCCATCGCGGCGCTGGCCTTCGCCTTCTGCTATGGCGCCGGCAATGGCGTGCTGACGATCACGCGCGGCACCCTGCCGCTGATGCTGTTCGATCCGAAAAGCTATGGCGCCTATGTCGGCCGGCTACTGGCGCCCGGCTTCTTCCTGTCGGCCGCCTCGCCGCTCGGCTACGCGCTGCTGATCGAGCGCTATGGCGCCTCGGCGGCGCTGATCCTGTCGGGGACGCTGGCGCTCGCCATGCTGGTTTCGGCGATACTGCTCCGGCGACGCTTCCGCAGCCTGCCACGCTCCTGACAGCGCCTGTCAGCAAGCGCGACAAGAACAATGCAGCAACATCCGCGGCTGCGTGCTACTCATGCCCGCCTCTCGCCCAGCTGCACTGGCACGGCCCGGCGATTGCCCTATCTGTACGGCTAAAGCTCAATCGGACACCACCATGGCCCGCAAGACCACGCTCGCCGAACAGGCCGCGACGCTGGAAGACATGTTCGACCGCAAATCCGCACAGGATTCGGCGGCCGATCGGAATGCCCGCGTCATCTCCGTGCGCGGCGCGCGCGAGCACAATCTCAAGAATGTCGACCTCGCCATTCCGCGCGACAAGCTGGTGGTGTTCACCGGGCTTTCCGGCTCGGGCAAGTCCTCGCTCGCCTTCGACACGATCTATGCGGAGGGCCAGCGCCGCTATGTCGAGTCGCTCTCGGCCTATGCCCGCCAGTTCCTCGAGATGATGCAGAAGCCCGATGTCGACCAGATCGACGGGCTCTCGCCCGCCATCTCGATCGAGCAGAAGACGACCTCGAAGAACCCGCGCTCGACCGTCGGCACCGTCACCGAGATCCACGACTATATGCGCCTGCTCTGGGCGCGCGCCGGCATCCCCTATTCGCCCGCCACCGGCCTGCCGATCGAGAGCCAGACCGTGCAGCAGATGGTCGACCGGCTGGTCGAGCTGCCTGAGAAGACCCGCGGCTACCTGCTCGCGCCCGTCGTCCGCGGCCGCAAGGGCGAGTTCCGCAAGGAGATGGCCGACTGGCTGAAGCGGGGTTTCCAGCGCGTCAAGGTCAATGGCGAGTTCTACGAGATCGCCGACGCGCCTTCACTCGACAAGAAGTTCAAGCACGACATCGACGTCGTCGTCGACCGCATCGTCATCCGCCCCGATCTCGGCGCCCGCCTCGCCGACTCGCTGGAGCAGGCGCTCGACCTCGCCGAGGGCATCGCGGTTTTCGAGTATGCCGACGAGAAGGAAGAGAACGGCGAGGCCAAGCGCGTCACCTTCTCCTCGAAGTTCGCCTGCCCGGTCTCCGGCTTCACCATCCCCGAGATCGAGCCGCGTCTGTTCTCGTTCAACAACCCGTTCGGCGCCTGCCCGACCTGCGACGGCCTCGGCCACGAGATGCGGATCGATCCGGAGATGATCGTCCCGGACCATTCGCTCTCGCTGAAGAAGGGCGCGATCGCGCCCTGGGCCAAGTCGACTTCGCCCTATTACGGCCAGACCCTCGATGCGCTCGCCAGGCACTTTGGCTTCTCGACCACCAAGCCCTGGTCGGAGCTGCCGCAGAGTGCCCGCGATGCCATCCTGTTCGGCACCGGCACCGAAGCCGTGCGCATGGCCTACAATGACGGCCTGCGCGCCTATGAGGTGAAGAAGCCCTTCGAGGGCGTGATCACCAATATGGAGCGGCGCTGGAAGGAGACCGAGAGCGACTGGGCCCGCGAGGAGATCGGCCGCTTCATGTCGGAGACGCCGTGCGCCGCCTGCAACGGCTTCCGGCTCAAGCCCGAGGCGCTGGCGGTCAAGATCGACATGGCGCATATCGGCGAGATCTCGCAGCTTTCGGTCAAGGACGCGCTCGCCTGGGTCACGGCCCTGCCCTCGCGGCTGTCGGCGAAGCAGAACGAGATCGCCCCGCGCATCCTGAAAGAGATCCGCGACCGGCTGACCTTCCTGCTCGATGTCGGCCTCGAATACCTGACGCTGGCGCGCGGTTCCCGCACGCTCTCCGGAGGCGAGAGCCAGCGCATTCGCCTCGCCAGCCAGATCGGTTCGGGCCTCACCGGCGTGCTCTATGTGCTCGACGAGCCCTCGATCGGCCTGCACCAGCGCGACAATGAGCGCCTGCTCGGCACGCTGCGCCGCCTCAGGGACCTCGGCAACACCGTGATCGTCGTCGAGCATGACGAGGACGCGATCATGACCGCCGACTATGTCGTCGATGTCGGCCCCGGCGCCGGCATCCATGGCGGCGAGATCGTCGCCAAGGGCACGCCGCAGGACATTCTGGACGATCCGAACTCGCTGACCGGCAAATACCTCACCGGCGAGATGAGCGTGCCGGTGCCGCTGAAGCGCCGCAAGCCGCAGAAGGGCCGCTCCCTCAAGATCGTTGGCGCCCGCGGCAACAACCTCAAGGACGTCACGGTCGACATCCCGCTCGGCCTGTTCACCTGCATCACCGGCGTCTCGGGCGGCGGCAAGTCGACGCTGATCATCGACACGCTCTACAAGGCGGTCGCGCGCAAGCTCAACGGCTCGATCGAGCATCCGGCTGCCCACGACCGCATCGAGGGCATGGAGCATCTCGACAAGGTCATCGACATCGACCAGTCGCCGATCGGCCGCACGCCGCGCTCGAACCCGGCGACCTATACCGGCGCCTTCACGCCGATCCGCGAATGGTTCGCCGGCCTGCCCGAGGCCAAGGCGCGCGGCTACCAGGCCGGCCGCTTCTCGTTCAACGTCAAGGGCGGCCGCTGCGAGGCCTGCCAGGGCGACGGCGTCATCAAGATCGAGATGCACTTCCTGCCCGACGTCTACGTCACCTGCGATGTCTGCAAGGGCAAGCGCTACGACCGCGAGACGCTCGAGGTGAAGTATCGCGACAAGTCGATCGCCGACGTGCTCGACATGTCGGTCGAGGAGGCCAAGACGCTGTTCAAGGCCGTGCCCTCGATCCGCGAGAAGATGGTGACGCTCGCCCGCGTCGGCCTCGACTATGTCAAGGTCGGCCAGCAGGCGACGACGCTCTCGGGCGGCGAGGCGCAGCGCGTCAAGCTCTCCAAGGAGCTCTCCAAGCGCGCTACCGGCCGCACCCTCTACATCTTGGACGAGCCGACCACCGGCCTGCATTTCCACGACGTCGCCAAGCTGATGGAGGTGCTGCACGAACTGGTCGAGCAGGGCAATTCCGTGGTGGTGATCGAGCATAATCTCGAAGTGATCAAAACCGCCGACTGGGTCATCGACATGGGCCCCGAAGGCGGCGACGGCGGCGGCGAGGTCGTGGCGCAGGGCACGCCGGAGGATGTCGTCCGCATCGGCAAGGGCCACACCGCGCGCTTCCTCAAGGAGGTGCTGGAGCGGCGGCCGTTGAAGGGGAAAGGGGCGCGGCAGGCGGCGGAGTGAGATGAAAGACGGATATTAATGCCAACTCTGTAAATAGATGCGAGATGTATTTTCGGCATCGCGCTATTTCCATACGATACGAGGCTTTGATATCCGTCCATTATTGAGAAGCGCGCAATTCCAAACACCAGATCAGGTTAGACACTAGCTCCAGCATAAGATGCAGGCATTTCATCCCACGTGCGATGATCTAAAACGCGACCAGTAGCTTTCTTGTTAGAACCACCCCATTGCTTGAAATGAAACGCTACACCCTGCTCGACACAGGCATCTCTAATATTTCTGATCCAACTGGGATCAACAGAACGAGCATTAGGGCCGCTTTCGCCGCCAGCTATAACCCAGTCGATACCAGCGAAATCCGGTTCTACCATTCCTCCCAGAAGCGGTTCGAGGCTCAGAAATTTAACTGCCGCTGGCGTTCTACGCAAATGTTCAACGCGCCACCAATAATCTTGGCTTTCCACACTAACGCCCATCCAGACATTTTTGGGCCAACGAAGGTAGCTGCCAAGCTCCTCTAAGCGCTCCCCTCTTTTTGTTAATATTTGATACGTGTGCTGCGGCGTATCGCGCATTGTATCAAATACTCTCTCTATAAAATAGAAAGGCACGTCGTCATGAAAAAGGTCCGACATGCTATTAACGAATACAAGACGTCCCTTCTTCCAGCCTTTCGGAAGGCTCAACGAACGCTCGTCCAGAACTATCTTGCCGGTCCACTTCGGACGCCCTCCAGACACCCGCGTCGTGCCGGCATACTTCGCCTGCCCCATGGCCTCCAAACGACGTGCCATCCGCATGGCGTAGCAATTGGTGCAGCCCGGCGACAAAATCGAACAACCGCCGACTGGGTTCCACGTCGCCTCAGTCCATTCGATTGAAGAGCCAATAGCCATGTCGCGCTCCTACGGCGGAAATGTAACGATCACATCATCTGCCATGGTACCTTTTCGGCGCTTGGCTGGCTCGGCAGATACCTTGGATTGAGCCTCCAACTGCAGGAGACACTCTTTATAATTTCTTTTTATGAACGGCGTATCAACATGATGCGATCTGTATATGTCTATAACACGCAGAGCCTTGCCTTTGTTGAGATTTAGCAACTCCCCTTCAAGTTTATTGAGCGGCTGCTGAAGAGAAAATAGCAAGGGAGTCCTAGCATTTGCTGGAGAATACTCAAGTGAAGCGACACCTTGATCATGAGTAGAGCTTTCTTTATAAAGTATTTCTTTCATTATTTCGTACCCTTTCTCGTGCTTGGAAACAAACACAAGATGATGCGTCGAGCGCGTTCCGGCGGCATTCCTAAAGCGGAACGGTAGTACATATTTACCGCCGAGAGCCTTGATTGCTTGAGCCAGTTTCTCAAGGATAAGCTGCTCTCTTTCTGGTGGAGTGAGCCCGCTTAACTGCGTCCTTAGATCCGTGGCAATTTCATCACCGAAGAGCGCATTTATATGTCTATCGACAATTGAATTCGAAACTCCCGCATTAATTCTGTTATAATTGAAGAAAAAGACACAGTCACAACCCCAATCTTTAATGGCGCCATTTATTAGCTTTAGAGAAAGCCCTTTATATCCAAACGGATCAATAAACGAGAACGTCGGAACCAATCGCACCGTCGCAAGCTGATCCGCAATAGCTTCGCCAACACTGCCCGTTGAAATTACCGGCCTGTATTTTAACATTCGAATGTTATTTAGTTTTCCCAGCTCGCCCTCAAGGTTCTTGGTATGACTGGGATTCTCATCATTAAACATCGTGACGAGATTGTCTCTCAATTTTGGTGTCTCTATTGCCTTCTCAACGATCATTAAAGGCGTTGACACTGCACCATCTTTATAGCGGCCAGGTCCCGCAAAAAGATCAATATATGCGATCTTGCTATTATGCGCAGACGCTGACGGCAGAATTACATTCGCCCATGCATAGAAATATTTTGAGACAATCCGAGCCTTCACTTCGGACTGATCCTCCCTTTCTTCAAAGAATTTCTCTGCCACTGCGCCCCCCTCCCCGTTTTTCGACTCATAGGAGAGAAGTGAGGCCGATACAGCCAGCACTTGCAATAAGAACATATCAAGAACACGTACAATGTCAACGTCCCTTGGCAGGGGACGCCTCTTCAGGAGAGACGTGCGAGGATGAGGGTCCGCCCTCGCCGCATGAGGCCACAGCGGCACCGCCGCGCCTTCTGTGGCAAGCGCAGGCCCTCATCCGGCGCTTCGCGCCACCTTCTCCCATCCGGGAGAAGGCAAGAGGCGTCGCGGTTCCCTCGCCTTTCCGTCATGCTAGGGCTTGTCCCTAGCATCCACGTCTTGTGAGGCGACTGGCAGGCGCCGACCTACGAAACGCCGCTCGCCGGCCACTCCGGCGCAAAGACGTGGATGGTCGCCACAAGGGCGACCATGACCGGAGAGGCAAACTTATCCCCGCTGCCAAAACCTCCCATATGATCCCCTCGCCCATCACCCATACGGGGCGGCCGTCCGGAGGTATGCCAGGGGAGGGTCGGCCCCTGCGGGCGGGCCCCCGCTCCCGGGAGGCTTCGGGGCACCGCCCCTCTCAGGACAAAGCGCGAGAACCCCTCTCCCGGATGGGAGAGGGGCAGCGGTGAGGGACCGCCGCTGATTGTTAGGGCGAGGCGGCACCGCCGCGCCTTCTGCGGAGAGGGCAGGCCCTCATCCGGCGCTCCGCGCCACCTTCTCTCATCCGGGAGAAGGCTGGGTCGCGGTTCGAGTGCGTTACGGGATAGGCCGCAAACTTATCCCCGCCGCCAAAACCTCCCGTATGATCCCCTCGCCCATCACCCATACGGGGCGGCCGTCCGGAGGTATGCCAGAGGCTGGGTGAGGGTCGGCGCCTGCGGGCGGGGGTTACGCCCCGCTCCCGGGAGGCTTCGGGAACCGACCTGGGGCATTACGACCCCTGCGCGAGGAGCTCGCTAGATGAAGCGGCTGCAGCCGCCATCGCGATTGCGCTGAGGGAGCGACGACCCGAAGAGGGGACCTGGCTTCTGAGGGCATCGCGGCACGGCCAGCAGCCGGCTTCGCAGAAGCGCGGCCCGGAGCTTTAAAATCGCCGAAGGCGGAGCGCCACGGGGCGTGCGGATGAGGCTTCATCCGCGCCGCTTCCTGGCTCAACGGAAGCGGATGCTACTCGACGCGCCTCGCGGCGCTCCGCCAGCCCCGTATTCCGAAGCGCCCCGCAGGCAGGCCTGCGGGCGGGATTGGCGCGTGGGTGAAGCAAAGGGTGCGGGAAGCGCGACAGAACCCCTCTCCTGCATCGAAGTCGGGTCTACCCGACTTCGATCACTCTGAGTGCTGATCTCGGGCAAGCCCGAGATCAGTGCAGAGGGGCAGGGGTGAGGCGTTCGGGAGAGAGATCGCTGGCGTCGACATCGCCGCGGTCAGCGCGACGCAAACTGGTCCGAGCGCGTACACCTCCCTCTCCTTGCAGGAGAGGGTTTTCCGCTCCGGTTCCTCTCCTTTCCGCATTACGCACGCGCCCCGGCGCTTGCTGGAGCCCGCCTCACCGCCGGCAAGTCGAGCGGCAAGTCGAGCAGCACGTCGCAGGCGACGTTGACGCTGGTGCTGAGGGCGAGCGCGACATCGTCGGCGCGGCGGATCGGCCTGCCGGTACGGCAGTTTTCGCGGAGCAGCTGCGCGAGGCTGCGGCTTTTGTTTACCCGCTGCCCGTCTAATCTCGCCGCAAACAAGAAGCGGGGGATTCGGATTTTGACGGAACGACATCGCAGAGGGCGACGCTGGGCCATGGCGCTGGCGATGGCGGCGAGCACCGGTCCGGCGCTGGCCGAGCCGCGCTCCTCGCCGGTCGAGCAATGCGCCTATTGCCATGGCGAGGACGGAATCGCGCGCGATACCGAAGTGCCGCATCTCGCCGGCCAGAACGAAAAGTACCTGTTCAACCAGATGATGGCCTTCCGCGCCGGCAAGCGCCCGCACAAGGAGATGCGCTTCATGGCCCGCCATATGACCGTGCAGGAGGTCGCGGCGATCGCGGCCTATTACGCCGCCCTGCCACCGCGCTGAGGCCACCATGCTCGCCCCGGACGACCTTGCCGCCTATCTCGCCCGCATCGGCTATGATGGCGAGGTCGCGCCGACCCGGGTCGCGCTGGCGCGGCTGCATTTCCTGCATCCGCAGGCGATCCCGTTCGAGAATTTCGACGCGCTCGCCGGAAGGAGCGTGGAGATCGGGCTGCCCACCGTCTTCGAAAAACTCGTCGGCCGGCGGCGCGGCGGCTATTGCTTCGAGCACAACACCCTGTTCCACGCCGTGCTCGAGGCCTTCGGCTTCCCGGTGACGCCGCTCGGCGGGCGCGTGCTGATGGGCCAGGCCGAGGATGCGCAGGTCGCCCGCTCCCACAAGCTGCTGCGCGTCACCTGCGAGGGCGAGGATCTGATCGCCGATGTCGGCTTCGGCGGCATGACGCTGACCGGGCCGCTGCGCCTCGCAGACGGCGCCCCGCAGAAGACGCCGCACGAGCCCTACCGGCTCAACCGCAGCGGCGAGGACTGGTGGCTGCGCGCCGAGATATCAGGCGAATGGCGCCTGCTCTACCGCTTCACCCTGCAGCCGGTTCCGGCGATCGACGAGGTCGTGGCGAACCATTATGTCGCGACCCATCCGGCCTCGGCCTTCACCTTCACCTTGCGCGCCGCCCGCATCCTGCCGCATGGCCGGCTGACCCTGCTCGACCGCCGCCTGACCGAGCACCGGCTCGGCGAAGCCTCGCTGCCAGAGCAGATCGCGGACGACGCCGCGCTGCGCGAGGCGCTCGAAAGCCGCTTCGCAATCGTGCTCGACGACGACCAGTGGCAGGCCGCGCTGGCGCGAATCGCTGCGGCACCGGCCGCCTGACGCGGATCGTCGCTACACGCATTTTTGACGATCTTTTTTACGCCTCGTTAATCACCGAGGTTTCATCCCTTGCGCAGGCAAAAGGAGATGAGGCTATGATGAGACTGACGGCGCCAGCGGTGTTCCTGCTTCTTGCCGCTGCCGGAACGGCACAGGCGAGCCCCGCCAAATCCATGGGACAGTTCAAGGACTGGAACGCCGCATCCTACCAGAACGGCAATAGCCAGCGTTGCTATATTACCAGCACACCAACAACAGCGAAACCGGACCAGCTGCGGCACGGCGACGTCTTCTTCTTCGTTCAGACCAGCGACGGCAAGGCAAGCAACACCGAGACCAGCTTCCAGACCGGCTATGAATTCGCCAAGGACTCGGTCGTCCGCATCACCATCGGCGATGCGGAATTCCAGATGCTGACGCTCGGAAAGGGCGCCTGGCTCAACCGGCTGGAAAACGAGACCAACCTGCTGGCGGCAATGAAGGCCGGCTCTTCGATGGTGCTGGAGGCGACCTCCGCCCGCGGCAACGACACCAGCTACACCTTCTCGCTCGACGGCGTCACCGCCGCCTCGCGCCTGCTCGATCAGTGCAGCTGAAGGCAGCCGCGGGACAGCCCGCGGCGTTCAGAGAACGCCGTGACGCTCGAAGACCGAGCGCAGGCTCGCGCCCGCCAGGAGTTCGTCGCGCGTGCTGTCCTCGGCCTCGATCTTCTCGAGCGCCAACCTGACCGCCTCGGCGGCGATCTTCTGCGGCACGATCACGACGCCGTCGACATCGCCGAAGATGAAATCGCCGGGCTCGACACGGGCGCCGGCGACCTCGACCGGCTCGTCGGCCGCCATCATCTCAGCGCGACCCTTGGTGTCGAGCGGCCCGATGCCGCCATGGAAGAGCGGGAAGCCGAGCTCGCGGATGCGGCGGACATCGCGTACCAGCCCGTCGGTCAGGCAGCCCGCCGCCTTGCGCACCATCGAGGCCGCGGTCAGCAACTCGCCCCAGGGCGCGATCCGGTCGGTCGGCCCGTCGCAGGCCAGGACCGGAATTTCGCCCGGCTTCAGGCTGTCGATCAGGTCCATTTCGAGCGCGTAGGGATTATGCCCTTCCGGCAGGTGATAGCGCTTCATGTAGAGCCCGGTCCGGGCGAAGCCGCAGAGGACGGAATTGTCGTCGACCGGCCGCACGAAAGGCTTCACCGCCTGGTTCGGATAGCCGAGCTGGTCGAGCACGTCCGATAGGACGGCGGAATAGAGCCGGGTCTTCAGAGATTCCAGATCGAACGTAGCAGCCAACTCAGACATCGCTTCCCCCATGTTTTGCGGAAGCTTGTCGGCGCCTGCTGCAAGGGTCAACCGAGCCGGCGTTCTTGGGGCAGTGCGCGGAACGCAGGGCTGCGAGCCATCCCCAAAAAGGTGACAGGGCCGCAAAGGCCCCGTCGAAATGCTGAATGCAGCGCCGAAAGCGCGTGGAATCAACCTGGCATCGCGTCAAGCCGGGCGTAGCTCGCCTCCATGCCGTCCTCCATGCCGGTCGCCAACATGGCGGTGCGGGTCGCCGCGTCCGGCAGGGTCATGCGCATCGTCATCAGGGTGCCGGCGCCATCTGCCTCGAAGCGGGTCTCGATATGGTTGTCGGGCGTGGCATCGGGCATGTGGAAGCGCTCGACATGAACGATGCGACCGAAGGGTTCGAGGCTGACATATTCGCCGGTGAGGGTGAGGCCGTTGCCCTTCCCGTCGCTCCACTCATAGCGGATGCGGCCGCCGGGCCGGGCCTCGTTGATGCAGACCGGCATGGTCCAGCCATCCGGCCCGAGCAGCCATTTCTGGATCAGGACCGGCTCTGTATGGGCGCGGTACACCGCCTCCGGCGAAGCCTTGAAGCGGCGAGTGACGACGACATGGGTATCGCCTTCGGTCTTGAGGGTAAGCCTGTTCATCTACGGTCCTTCTCCTTGCTAGGCTCCATCTCGGCCAGAACCGCGTCCAGCCGGTCGTAATTCGCCTCCAGCGCCCGGCGCAGCATGCCGAGCCATTGGTCGATCTCGTTCAGCGCCGTCGGCGCCAGGCTGCAGGGCCGCTTCGTGCCCTCGATGCGCCGGACGATCAGGCCGGCCTCTTCCAGCACCTTGAGGTGTCGGGAGACGGCCGGCTGCGTCATCTCGAACGGCCGCGCCAGTTCCATCACGGTGGTCTCGCCCAGCGACAGCCGCGCCAGGATCGCCCGTCGAGTCGGGTCAGCGAGCGCCGCGAAGGCAGCATCAAGTCTCTTCATGCCTGATTCCTTATATAACCAATTTGTTATTTAATGATCGCAACGTCGTCAAGCCTCCCCGTGGCGAGAGGCGGTACAATTGCCTTGTGGAACGCCGAGACGGGGCGAGCGACGGCGCCCAGAGCCCGACGCCGCAGCCTGCGCCCGCGGCGCTCGTGGCACCGTCGTCGCGCGGGCGCGGCGCGGTGGTCGTTTGCTGAGCAGCGCGCGGCCGGCAGCGCGCCTAGATGCGACCTGACGAACTGCGATGCGCAATCGCAGCATGCAGCAGCAGATAGAGCACGACGGCATTGAGCAGGTGCCAGGCCCAGTGCAGCCCGAGCGGCACGTGCTGGCAGAGCACGCCATCGAGCGAGCGCAGAGTCAGGGACAGCGCGAAGACGAGGCCGGCCAGCCCGATCTGGCGCGCGGCACCAGCCTGCCCACGCGAAGCCAGCGTAGCCGCGATCGCGAGCAGCGCGAGCACGAAACCGGCATAGCCGGTCGAGCCGCGCAGGACCGGCGGCAGCCAGAGCCCGAGAAGCGCCGCCAGCGCCGAGGAGGCGGCCAGGAAGAAGAGCGTGCCGAGGATCGCGCCCGCCGCCGACGCTCCGAAGAAGCGTCTTAGCGCCAGCCCGAAATAGAAGAAGGCGAAGAGCTGGATCGGCACAACATCGGCCAGCAGTGTCCAGCGCTGCGGCATGGTGTGGAACAGGAAGGAGCCGATCGCGATGGCGAGGACCAAGGCGGTCAGTATGGCGGCCGGCCGATCAGGGCGCCCGGCACGCCAGAGCAGCACGAGGCCGGCCAGCGCCGCAAGCAGGAAGGCACCGTTGCTGACCGCATTCAGCGGCTCGGCCCAGAAGGAAGGATCGGCGCGCTCGCAATAGCCGTAAACGTTCATGCGCCCCTCGCCTCCCGCCCAGCTTTCGCCCCGGCTTGCCATTGCCGGACGACGTCGTCGCGACCATATCGCATGCGCGAAATCCGTCATGGTGAACGCTACGTTTCAACCGCCGGGACGTCCCTAACCATATTGCGGCGCAACATCGCATGGCAGAGACAGGCAATCTGGCGCCAGTTTGGGCGAAATCTGAGAGGCGCAGCTGAAGCTCTCGATTCTGCACATCAGATAGGCACGAATCTCACGGTTCCTATCAAATTGTTAAGCGCCCTGCGCGGGTCTGGGGAACTTTCCAAACGGTCTCTTAATTCACCATGCATCCAGAGCATAACGGAACTGATGGAACAGCCCCTGCAATAAGCAGGCTGACCGCTCTATATGCAGTGCACAACGAATTCATCGCTGTCAGGGGTTGAGCCCTGCAATAACAAGGAGAACCACCATGTTCGTCACCATGATCGCCGCCAAGATCCGCGCCTATCTTCGCTACCGCGAGACCGTCCGTGAGCTGTCCCGTCTGACCGACCGCGAGCTCGACGATCTCGGCCTGTCGCGCTCCGAGATCCAGTTCGTCGCGCGCTCGCACGCCGCGGTCTGAACACAAGACGCCTGATTTCTCCCGGACCGTGTCCTCCCCTCGGTCTGGTCGAAGAGCGAATGCCCGCTTTCGAGCGGGCATTTTGCGTTTTGGGGCCTGAAACGCCTCCTGCCCCTTGACCTTCCGCGCGCGCGCGGACACATCGCGGCCATGAGTATCGCACCCGTTCACGTCGTCGGCGGCGGCCTCGCCGGCTCCGAAGCCGCCTGGCAGATCGCCCAGGCCGGCGTTCCCGTCATCCTGCATGAGATGCGCCCGGTGCGCGGCACCGACGCGCACAAGACGGAGGGGCTGGCCGAGCTGGTCTGCTCCAACTCCTTCCGCTCCGATGATTCGTCGAGCAATGCGGTCGGCCAGCTGCATTGGGAGATGCGCCGGCTCGATTCGCTGATCATGGCCAAGGGCGACGCCCATCAGGTCCCGGCCGGCGGCGCGCTCGCGGTCGACCGCGACGGATTCTCGCAGGCGGTGACCGCAGCGCTCGAGGCGCATCCGCTGGTCACCATCGACCGCGGCGAGATCGCCGGCCTGCCCCCGGCCGAATGGGACAAGGTCATCATCGCCACGGGACCGCTGACCTCCCCGGCCCTGGCAGAGGGCATCAAGTCGCTGACCGGCGAGAGCGAGCTCGCCTTCTTCGACGCGATCGCACCGATCGTCCATTTCGATTCGATCGACATGGACACCGCCTGGTTCCAGTCGCGCTACGACAAGCCGGGCCCCGGCGGCACCGGTGCCGACTACATCAACTGCCCGCTCGACCGCGACCAGTACGAGGCCTTCATCGACGCGCTGCTGGCGTCGGAAAAGACCGAGTTCAAGGAATGGGAGGGCACGCCCTATTTCGACGGCTGCCTGCCGATCGAGGTCATGGCCGAGCGCGGCCGCGAGACGCTGCGCTGGGGGCCGATGAAGCCCGTCGGCCTGACCAACAAGCACAACCCGACGGTCAAGGCCTATGCCGTCGTCCAGCTCCGCCAGGACAATGCGCTCGGCACGCTGTTCAACATGACCGGCTTCCAGACCAAGCTGAAATATGGCGAGCAGGCCGCGATCTTCCGGATGATCCCCGGCCTGCAGAACGCCGAGTTCGCGCGGCTCGGCGGCATCCACCGCAACACCTATCTGAACTCGCCGAAGCTGCTCGACCCGACCTTGCGCCTGAAGTCCGATCCGCGCCTGCGCTTCGCCGGGCAGATCACCGGCTGCGAAGGCTATGTCGAGAGCGCCGCGATCGGTCTCCTGACCGGCCGCCTCGCCGCCGCCGAGCGTCTCGGCCGGGAGCTCGAACTGCCGCCGGCGACGACGGCTCTGGGGGCGCTGGTCAACCACATCACCGGCGGCCACATCGTCACCATCGACGAGGGGCCGCGCTCCTTCCAGCCGATGAACATCAATTTCGGCCTGTTCCCCCATATCGAGGGCCAGGCCACGCATGGGCCGGACGGCAAGCGCCTGAAGGGCCCGGCCAAGAGCGTCGCCCGCAAGCAGGCGCTGACCGCACGGGCGAAAGTCGAACTCGACGGCTGGATTTCCGGCACGCAAGCCCAGGCAGCAGAGTAGCAGCGGCGGAATCCACACGAATGTGAACGGCGCCGCGCTGCGTGGCGGCGCCGCCGATGCCCTTCCGTAAGCTGAATCTCGCCCGCAAGCGGCGCTCGCAAGCCTTTGATATATAATCGTTTCCGAGAGCCTATCCGAGGCTCCGCCGGCGCATGCGCCGTCGGCGTCGCGAGCGCCTCCGACGCGCTCGCCCGATGCATGGCAGGCAGGTCCTGAGGCCGTGGCCGCGCGCACTCCGGGCCTCTAACAGTCCTGCATCAAGTGCAAGTCAAAGGACTGGAGACGCTCTAAATTATGACTGATACGCATAGCGCGCGGCCGCAGGCCAGTGCCGCGAACATCCGCAAGGCCGTGACCGCCGCGACGGTCGGCACGGTCATCGAATGGTATGACTACGCGCTTTACGGCGCTGCCTCCGGGCTGATCATCAACAAGCTGTTCTTCCCCAACCTGTCGCCGGCCACCGGCCTGCTCGCCGCCTTCGCGACCTTCGCGGTCGGCTATTTCGCCCGGCCGATCGGCGGCATCGTGATCTCGCATATCGGCGACAAGTTCGGCCGCAAGCCGGCGCTGATCCTGACCATCCTGCTGATGGGCCTCGCCACCGTCGCGATGGGTCTGCTGCCGACCTATCAGAGCATCGGCATCGCAGCGCCGATCCTGCTCGTGCTGTTGCGCCTGGTTCAGGGCTTCGGCGCCGGCGCCGAGCTCGCGGGCGCGATCGTCCTCGTCGCCGAATACGCCCCGGCGAACCGGCGCGCCTTCTACACCGGCCTGCCCAACGCCGCGACGCTGGTCGGCATCATGCTGGCGACGCTCTCCTTCCTGGTGATCTCCTATCTGCCCGAAGAGGTGCTGCTCGGCTGGGCCTGGCGCGTGCCGTTCCTGCTCTCCGGCGTGCTCTTCCTGGTCGCGATCTACATCCGCAAGCATCTCGACGAGACCCCGGAATATGTCGAGGCCATGGCCCGCGCCGAGGCCAAGAAGCACGAGCAGCAGGTCCCACTCGGCGAGCTCTTCCGCAAGAGCCCGAAGGAGGTGCTGTTCGGCTTCCTCTCGGTGACCGGCCACAACGCCAATGCCTACATCCTCAGCGCCTTCTCGCTGAGCTACATGACCAACACGGTCGGCATGGCCCGCACCGACGGCTTGATCGCCGTCACCATCGGCTCGCTCTTCGGCATTGCCGGCGTGCCCTTCATGGGCATGCTGGCCGACAGGATCGGCAGCGCGAAGGTCTATATGGGCGGCGCGCTGTTCGTGCTGCTCCTCGCCTATCCGCTGTTCTGGATGTTCGACACCGGCAGCCTGTTCTGGTCGACGCTCGGCATCAGCCTCGGCTACGGCATCGGCTTCGGCGCCATGGCCGGCGCGCAGGGGGCGTTCCTCACCAACCTGTTCCCGACGCGCTATCGCTTCTCGGGCCTCGCCATGTCGCGCGAGCTCAATGGCGTGCTGGTCGCCGGGCCGACGCCGCTGATCGCACAGGCTCTGGTCGGCGCCGCCGATGGCCGGCCGACCTATGTCGCCGCCTATCTGATGGCCTGCTGCGCGCTGGCGATCTTCGCGATCCTGGTCATCCAGAATCGCTCCGTGCACGAGTAACCGCGTACCCGACACACACCGGCGCGTCGCAGGCGCGCCGGTGACTGCCTCCTGCGAATACCGCCTTCTAGAGTTTAGAGTTTCGCCTCAGCGCGCGCGAGACGCGCGCCAGAGCGCCCATTGCCGGCGCAGCGGCGAGAGCGTCACGATGGTCCGGTAGGGATCGTAGCCGCGCCGCTCCATCGCCTTCAGATAGGGCTCGACCAACGCCACCGGAAGGAAGGCCGGCATGATCGCGGCCGGCACCGTGGCGCGCAGATCGTTCATCTTGCGCAGGTGGATCCGCGCCAGCGCCCGCAATTCCTTCAGCGAGTAATCGACGCCGGGGCCGCCGCGGCCGCGCACGATGTCCTCGCGGGTGACGCCGTTGCGGGCGAGAATGTCGGCAGGCAGATAGACCTGCCCTCGCGCCGCATGCCAGGGGAAGGCCCGCATCAGCCCGGTCAGCGCATAGGCGACGCCGGCATGGCCGGCGGCGGTCGCCCCGCCCGGATCGCGCCCCTGCGCCAGCACGAGACAGGCAAGCCGGATCAGCGCACTCGAGGTCTCGCCGGCATAGCCCTCGAGATCCGAGAGCGAGGGCATCGGATCGTCATAGAGGTCGAAGACGCGCGCCTCGATCAGTCCGGACAACGGCGCGACCGGCAAGCGGAAGCGGCGTACCGTGTCCAGCAGCGCCTGCGCCACCGGGTGCGCCGAGCTGCCGCCGGCCTCGCCGCTTTCGAGAACGTCGCGCCACCATTGCAGGCGCACCTCGCCCGGCAATGGCTCGCTGACCTGCTCGCGGACGCGCGCGATCTCGTGACTGAAGGCATAGAGCGCATACAGGCCCGGCCGCAGTGCCTCCGGCGCATAGAGCGAGGCGACGTAGCGGTCGGGATCGGCCTCCCGCAGCAACGCGGCGCAATGCGCATAGGCCTGCGACAGCGGGGCCGGTGCGGTGCCGGCGCGATGCTCGGTTTCGGTTGTCATGCACCCTCCCGCGATCGCTGTGACGCGATCAGAAGTCGCCGTCAGTCTAGGCTCGCCATTCCCGATTGGCTACGCGGACCGGGCATGGCCGATGGGATTTGATCGATACCCGTCATTCTCGGGGAAAGCGCAGCGCAGACCCGAGAATCTCAGGACGAAAAGGCACGGACCACAGCTCATCCGACCTGAGCCACTCGGATCAAGCCCGAGCATGACCTGATCACTCCACCGCGATCAGGGCCGCAGCGACCCGCCGCTCCTCGCCGACCAGAACGTTGTAGGTCCGCGCCGCCGCCGGCGTCGCCATCGCCTCGACGGTGATCCCGACCTCGCGCAGCGGATCGCGCAGGCTCGGCGGCAAGAAGGCGATCTCATGGCCGATGCCGAGGATCAAGAAGTCGATCGCCTCCGCCTCGTCGAAGACGGGCTTGAGGCTCTCCAGCGTCAGTTCGGCGAAGCGGGTCACCGGCCAGATCCTAACCCCGCCGGGCGTCGCCAGGATCGAGCCGCGATGGCTCATCTCGGCGAAGCGGAAGCCGCCGTCGCCAAAGGCGTCGATCAGGTGCCTGCCGGGTACGAAGCCGTCGAAGCGACGATCCATTGTTCAGCCCCGGCGACAAGCCCGCTCAGACGCGGGCCTTGGCCTCGGCGGCGTCCTCGCCCTGGTCGAGCCGGCCGGCGCGGACGTCGAGATAGAGCAGCACCGGCGTCGAGATGAACATCGCCGAATAGGTACAGACGATCACGCCGAACAGCATGACGAGCGCAAAACCCTCGATCGCCGTGCCGCCGAAGAGCACGAGGGCGATCAGCGCCAGCACCGTGGTGGTCGAGGTGATCGCGGTGCGCGACAGCGTCGAGTTCACCGAGAGGTCGAGCAGTTCCTCGACCGGCATCGTCTTGTAGCGGCGCAGCAGTTCGCGGGTGCGGTCGAACACCACGACCGTCTCGTTCAGCGAGTAGCCGACGATGGTCAGGATCGCCGCGATCGAGGTCAGGTTGAACTCGAGTTGGGTAATCAGGAAGAAGCCGAGCGTCAGGACGATGTCGTGCATCGTGCCGACGATGGCGCCGATCGCGAGCTGCATCTCGAAGCGGAACCAGAGATAGATCAGCACGCCGATGATCGCGAGCACGACGCCGATCGTGCCGGCCTGGACGAGCTCGCCCGAGACGCGCGGGCCGACGGTCTCGACGCGGCGGAAATCGTATTCCTGCGCGAAGGCGGCGCGCGCCTTGGTGACCACTGCCTGCTGCGCGACCTCGCCGCCGGGCTGCAGGGCAAAGCGCATCGAGAGATCGCCGGCACTGCCGAACTCCTGGACCTCGACCTCGCCGAAGCCGAAGGCGTTCGCGGTCTGGCGAACATGGGCGATGTCGGGCTTGCCGCTCTTGGCCTGCATCTCCATCAGGGTGCCGCCGCGGAAGTCGATGCCGAAATTGAGCCCGACGGTGACGAAGAGCACCAGGGTCAGGATCGAGTACAGCGCCGAGAACGGGTACGAGAACCGCCGGAAGCGGACGATCTTGAAGCGGGTATTGTCCGGAACGATGCGAAGCAGACGCATGCTTTTAAATCTCCTGAACCAGCAGCGTCAGAACGGCAGGGTCTTGGGCCGCGCCAGGCGATACCACAGCGCGATCAGCATCCGCGTCAGCGTCACCGCGGTGATGACGGTGGTGAGAATGCCGAGGATGAAGACGACCGCGAAGCCGCGCACCGGGCCGGAGCCGAGCGAGAACAGCGCCACCGCCGCGATCAGCATGGTCACGTTCGAGTCGATGATGGTCGCGAAGGCGCGCGTGAAGCCCGCCTCGAGCGCCGAGACCAGCGACCGGCCGAGATGCGATTCCTCGCGCATGCGCTCGTAGATCAGCACGTTCGAGTCGACCGCCGTGCCGATCGTCAGCACGATTCCGGCGATGCCAGGCAGGGTCATGGTCGCCCCGAGCAACGACATCAGGCCGAAGATCAGGCAGACATGGACGAGCAGCGCGACGCTCGCGATGACGCCGAAGATGCCGTAGTTGCCGATCATGTAGAGGATGACGAGCACGGTCGCGATCAGCGTCGCCATCTTGCCCGCCTGGATCGAATCCTGGCCGAGGCCGGGGCCGACAGTGCGCTCCTCGACGATCGTCATCTTGGCCGGCAGCGCGCCGGCGCGCAGCAGGATGGCGAGGTTGTTGACCGCCTCGACCGTGAAATTGCCCGAGATCTGGCCGGAGCCGCCGGTGATCGGCGACTGGATGACCGGCGCCGAGATCACCTTGTTGTCGAGCACGATGGCGAGCGCGCGGCCGAGATTCTCGGTCGTCGCCTGGCCGAAGCGCTGGGCACCGCGGATGTTGAAGCGGAAATTGACGATCGGCTGGCTGGTGCGCTGGTCGAAGGCCGGCTGCGCGTCGATCAGGTCCTCACCCTCGACGATCACCTGCCGCTGCACCGGGATCGGCTGGCCGCCGGCATCCTGCGAGGGCAGCATGTCGACATCGCCGCCGGGCGAATCCGCGACCATGCGGAACTGCAGCTTGGCGGTCTGGCCGAGAATATCCTTCAGGCGCTGCGGATCCTGCAGGCCGGGGACCTGCACCAGGATTCGGTCGAGGCCCTGGCGCTGGATGTTCGGCTCGGTCGTGCCCAGCGCGTCGACGCGCCGGCGCAGCACTTCCATGGCCTGTTCGACGGCGCGGCGGATGCGCTCGTTCGAGCCGGCCTCGGTGACGTTGAGCTGGATCAGGCCATCGGGTGTCTCGCTGACCTCGATGGTCTGGTTGCCCGACGGGCCGAAGGCGCCGAGCGTCCCGACCGGCTGCGCCAGCTCGCGGAATTTCGGCAGCAGCTTGGCCCGGTCGGCGGCGTCCGGCACGCGCAGCTGCACGCCGCGCGGCGTCAGGCCGATGCCACCCTGGAAGGAGACGCGCTCCTCGCGCAGGATGCGGCGGACGTCGTCGCGCAGCTGCATGACCTGGCTGCGGATCAGGTCGGCCCGGTCGATCTCGAGCAGGACGTGCGAGCCGCCCTGCAGGTCGAGCCCGAGCGTGACCGCATGGATCGGCAGCAGGAACTTCGGAATCCAGGACGGAGCGCCCTGCTCGATCGCCTTGCGCGTTTCGGGCGAGAACAGATTCGGCAATGCGAGCCCGCAGCCGAAGAGCAGGACGAGGAGGACGACGATGACCTTGCGGGCCTGGAAACGAAGCATCTGCTTGGGAAGCCTTTTCTGCGTCGGCACGGTCCGGGGGCGTCGAAGGGAAGCCGATCAGAAGACCGGCTCCCGCTTCAGATGCCCTGTCCGGCCGCGCCTAGCGCGCCTTCAGCTCTTGACCGGCTCGCCCTTGGAGCGAACGTCCTGGACCATGCCCTTGAGAATGCGCACGCGCACGCCGTCGGCGATCTCGGCCTCGATCTCGGTGTCGTCGACCACTTTGGAGACCTTGGCGATGATGCCGCCGGAGGTGATGACCGTGTCGCCGCGACGGACGTTCTTGATCATCTCCTGATGGGTCTTCACCCGCTTCTGCTGCGGCCTGATGATCAGGAACCACATGATGATGAAAATCAGGACGAACGGGACCAGCGACATCAGGATGTCGTTGGTGCCGCCGCCTCCAAGGCCCTGGGCGAAAGCGGGGGTGATCACGGGAAGGCTCCTTCACGTCGCCGGGCCGAGTGCTCGGCCGGCCGGCGCGGGGGTTGCAAAAACGGGCGGACTATAGTCAGCGGCGAGCTGAAATCAATGCGAGGAGGCGGTTTTCCCCCTTCGCCGCCCTCACCTATGAGGTCCCTGCCCTTCGCGCAATGGTCTTGATTTCAGCCTTGCGCTGCGGTCTATGGAGCGTACCGTACCGTTCGGTACAATCCAGCCCAGCGGAAGCCCTTTCCGATGACCGACATCGCCGCCGACCAGACCCTCGACACCCTGCTGCGGATCGCCGCCGCGCTGGAGCGCCTCGCCCCGCCGGCAAAGCGCGCGCCCGACCTCACTGCCGCCGACGCCTTCGTCTGGCAGGCGGCGGGCCATGCTCTCTCCCCGGTGCCGAAGGTCAACCGTGTCGCACTCTCGCTGCTGCGCGGCGTCGACCGGGTGCGCGACACGCTGGCCGAGAACACCGAGCGCTTCGCCCGCGGCCTGCCCGCCAACAACGTCCTGCTCTGGGGTGCCCGCGGCATGGGCAAGTCCTCGCTGGTCAAGGCAGTGCACGCCGACACCAACCAGCGCCTGCCTGCCGGAGCCCTGCCCCTCAAGCTGATCGAGATCCATCGCGAGGACATCGAGAGCCTGCCGGTGCTGATGGGGCTGCTCAAGGCGGACCCGCACCCGGCCATCGTCTTCTGCGACGATCTTTCCTTCGACGGGCAGGACACCTCCTACAAGTCGCTGAAGGCGGCGCTCGACGGCGGCGTCGAAGGCCGGCCGGCCAATGTCGTGTTCTATGCGACCTCGAACCGCAGGCACCTGCTGGCGCGCGAGATGGTCGAGAACGAGCGCTCGACCTCGATCAATCCCGGAGAGGCCGTCGAGGAGAAGGTCTCGCTGTCCGACCGATTCGGGCTCTGGCTCGGCTTCCACAAGTGCAGCCAGGACGAGTACCTCGCCATGATCGACGGCTATGTCAGCCATTTCGGCCTGGCGATCGAGCCCGAGCAGTTGCGCAGCGAGGCGCTGGAATGGGCGACGACGCGCGGCTCGCGCTCGGGCCGCACCGCCTGGCAGTACATCCAGGACCTCGCCGGCAGGCTGGAGAAGAAGCTGGAGGGCTGAGAGCGCATCATTCTCGGGCGAAGCGCTCGGGTCCGACCTGCGATCGGCCCAGTGATAAACTCCGCGCAGACCCGGGAATCTCAGCGCGGGCGGCTTCAGGCCTCCAAGATGGTCTGGCCAAGCCCGACCATGACGCCTTCAAACAAATAGAAAACGGGGCGGCCTTTCCTGGGACCGCCCCGTCTCGTGTCGACCGGCAGGGTCTCGCGAATCCGGTCGAATGGTGAATTCGGCTCAGTTGTTCAGGTAGGGAACGGGATCGACCGGCGTCGAACCCTTGCGCAGCTCGAAGTGCAGCTGCGGAGAGTTGACGTTGCCGGACTGGCCGGATTTGGCGACAACCTGGCCGCGCTTGACCTGGTCGCCACGCTTGACGTTGAGCTCGCCATTATGGGCGTAGGCCGAGACGTAGCCGTTCGGGTGGCGGATCAGCACGAGATTGCCGTAGCCCTTGAGCTCGCTGCCGGCATAGGCGACGACGCCGCCCTCGGCTGCCTTCACCGGCGTGCCTTCCGGCACGGCGATGTTGATGCCCTCATTGCCGCCCTTGCCATTATAGCCGGCGATGACGCGGCCGCGGGCCGGCCAGCGGAAATCGGCGCTCGGGCCGGCGGCCGGCTCTTCCGCCTTCGGCGGCAGGCTGGCGGTGGTCTGCGGCTCGGCGACCGGCTTCGGCTCCGGCTTGGACTGCGCGGCCGGCTTCTGCTCGGCCGGCAGGCTCGCAACCTGGGTCGCCGCCTTCGGCTTGACCGCAGCGACGGGCGCCGGGGTCGGCGCAACCGGCTTGGCCTCGGCCACCGGCTTCGCAGCCGCCTTGGCCTTGGCCTCGGCGGCGAAGCGGGCCCGGGATTCGCTCATCGCCTTGGCGTCGGCGGCAGCCTTGGCCTTCGCCTCGGCAGCGGCCTGCGCCTTCGCCTCGGCGGCGCTGACCGCCTTCGGAGCGGCGGCGACCGGGCGGGCGGCAGGAATAG
>NZ_JAWDID010000039.1:0-52384 GCF_032464875.1 Allobosea rubneri | reverse complement strand
TCCCCATAGCGCACGGCCCTGGGCCGCGGCTTCCTCCCCTGGAGGCTTTCGAACACCGGCCCTCAGCCCGGTCCGAACCCATGCGCATGGGCCGGCATCCGAAACCCTTCACAAAAGCGGACTTTGGCATCCTGCCCAGAAGCGGACGTCCCGGGTGTGGGCTGTGGGCATCCTCTCCCAACCATCTAGGGCGTGCCGCGCGTTCGCCAAAGAGTTTAGGCACGCGGACACGGTTAGGTGACCGATCCGTCGCTTCGACAACCGAGCGGATTTACTGGCCAACCGAACCAGCAACTGCAGGCTACGGACAGATTGCGGTTCCGACCTGCCACGCTGATCCCGGCGTAAAGTTCGACGGACAATGGCGGCCATTTTCTAGATGACGTGAGCAGATCCAGGGTAGAGATCGGGATGATCGCTTGATCGTCGGTTCGCGCGTCGCCTGCAACCGCTTCGATAGCCGCAACCGTGTCCCGAGGCCGCCCTCCCAAGCATAAGTGTTTTCGCCAGCGCAGACGAAACCACCTTCAGCGCGGTCCAACGACTGTTTCAGAACGGCGCCATAGCCTGCTGCCGGTTTCGTGGACGCTCAGTTAAGCTAATCACCCCTTCTTTTCGAACTCGACGGGGCTGATGTAGCCGATGGTCGAGTGCCTGCGAACGGCATTGTAGAACCGCTCTATGTAATCGAACACGTCGGCACGAGCATCGTCGCGTGTTCGGTAGACCCAGCCTATGATTCGCTCGCTTTTCAGGGATGAGACCCGAAGGGCCGCGCGAAGCAGCGAACACGCTCGCCATAGCGGCGTTGTCCCAGACGTTGCCCGAGCGGCTCATCGAACAGGTGACGCCGTTTTCGGCGATCAACTCTTGGAAGTGCTGGCTGGTGTATTGGCTGCCCTGATCGGAGTGATGCAGCAACGCATCAGGCTTGCCGCGGCGCCAGATCGCCATGATGAGCGCGTCGGTGACGAGCCCCGCCGTCATCTCAGCCTTCATCTACCAGCCGACGACGCGGCGCGAGAACAGGCCGATCACGGCCGCCACATCGAGCCAGCCTTCCGCCGTCCAGACATTGGTGAAGTCGGCGATCCAGCGTTGGTTCGGACGCGTTGCGGTGTACTGACGGTCGAGCACATTGGGAGCGATAACCGATGCGAGGCGCGCACCCTCGTCCTTCGGCAGGCCACGCCGCCTGGGTCGGGCTCGCAGGGCCTGAGAACGCATCAGGCGCTCGATCCGGTGCAAGCCGCATGAGAAGCCCTCTGCCAAGACATCGCGCCAGACGCGGCGTGCACCATAGGCTCGGTCGCTGGCTTTGAAGCTCGCATAGACCTTGGCGCCAACCAACTCATCGTCCAGGGTGTGCTGGCTCGGCGAGTGGGTTAGCCAAGCATGGAACCCAGAGCGGGAGACATCCAGTGCGTCGCAAAGCCATGCCACCGGCCAGATTGAACGGTGCCTCGCGATGAAAGCGAACCTCATATCGCTTCCCTTGCGAAGTAGGCTTCGGCCTTCTTTAGGATGTCGCGCTCCGCCTCGAGCTTGGCCACCTCCCGTCGCAGCTTTTCGATCTCCAACTGCTCTGGCTTCATCTGGCCGTGGCCGGGAAAGGCCTGCGCAGGATCGGCCGAAAAGAGCTTCACCCATTTGCGCAGCTGGTTCTCATGGACATCCAGGTCCCGAGACGCCTGCGCCGCACTCACTCCGCGATCCTTGATCAGGCTTACCGCCTCGATCTTCAACTCACGCCCAAACTGTCTTCGCTGCATACGCAACCTCCGGCTTCATGAAACACCTAATCACGGTGTCCACGAAACCAGCAGCAGGCCAGGAGGCTACACCTGCCGGCGACCGCGATGGTGCATACGGTGCGCGGCTCGCCACTGATCGTGTTCATCTTCTGGACCTATTTCTTTTCGCCGATGGTGATTGGCCGGGCAGTCGGCGGAGTCAGGACACTGATGATCGCGCTCGTCGTCCGAGGCAGCTTATCTCTCCGAGATTATCCGCGCCGGCATCGAAAGCTTGCCCAAAGGCCAGACCGAGGCGGCGACCTCGCTCGGCCTGCGCTACTGGCCGACGACGATCAAGGTCGTGCTGCCGCAGGCGCCGCACAACATGCTGCCGAGCATGGTCAACGATAACGCCGCCCGAGGGCGGCGTCATTTGGGCATTGGGCGCGTATCGCGTCGACGGCGCTCAGAACCTCACCGCGAGGTTAGCCTTGAAGGCGTGGTCCTGCGCATCCTTGGCCAGTTGTCCGGTGTAGGAGACGCCGAGCGTCGTGCTCTTGCCGATGGCGAAGTCTAGGCCGGCTTCTACCAGCGCGGCGTTCCGCGCGATCGGCAGGCCGGATACCGCGAAGGCGTTCGAGCCCGAGAAGGCCAGCGTCGCCACCGGATTGACGTCGCCGAAGGCGTGGCGCCACGCCAATGCGCCGCGCAATGTCAGGTCCATGCCGCTCAGCATGTAACTGGTCGAGGCGCGCAGGCCGAGCGTCGAATAGCCGACGCTGGTATCATCGCCGCGGCCGGAGAGCGCCGCGACCCCGCCGATCTCGCGGACGCCGTCCGTGTGCAGGTTGACATAGGCGAGGCCGGCGAAGGGCTCGAGCGCGATCCGGGCGAGATCAAAGCGATAGCCAAGCTCGCCGAAGATTTGCGCCGTGCCGGCCTGATAGTCGCCGGTCAGCCGGTCAGCGAACCCGGCGAAGCCGACGGGGCGTCGGGTCGAGACATCGTGCCAAGTGTAGCTCGCGCCGGTGCGCAGGCCGAGCGCCCCCCATTGCCCGCCGCCATAGACGCCAAGATGGTAATTGTCGCTCTCGCCCGAGGCGAACAGGCCATTCGCCTTGAACTCGCTGCGGCTGTAGCCGGCGAGGACACCGATACGCATCATGTCGAACACGGCCATGTCGGCCCCGACCATCAGGCCGCCGGTGGAGCGCGTCAGCTTCGACGCGTTGCCGTCGCCGTCGATCCGCCCCCAGGAGCCGTAGCCCTGCCCCCAGACCGCAAAACGGTCGGTGCGCGGCAGTGGCATCGGGCCCTTAACAGCAGGCGCCAGATCGGCCGTGAAGCCATAGTTCAGCGTCGCCATCGGCGCCGCGCCGACCGTGCCGAAGGCCGAGCGCAGCCGGTCGATCGCCGTGGTGCGCAGCGCACCGCTCTCCTCGACCAGCGCGGTCTGGACCGAAGCATGGACCTCGCCCGAGAGCAGGCCGAAGGCGGTGCGCGCCGAGGCCGCATCGAGCATCAGCAGGCTGTTGTACAGCGCGAGCGTGCCGCCGACCTGCGGCAGCGTGTTCAGCGCCAGCGCCACAGCGTACTGGTTGCGCGTCTGCGCCACCGTCTGGAAGATCACGGGCGCCGTGCCGGCGGCGGGATCGGCGGCCGGATCGCTCTGCTTCACCTTGATGGTGATGCCGGCCTCGCCGGTGCGCGGATCGAGGCCGAGATCGAGGAAGGCCGATGTGCTCGTCACCGCCGCGAAGCCGCCATCGACCCCGCCGGTCGCGCTGACCAGCGCATAGCGCTGGCCCGCCTGGTAGCTGGTCTGCGCGTCGAGCGCGGAGATCGTGACGCTGCTGCCGGTCAGCGTCGCCCGGCCGGTGACGATGACGCGGTCGGAGCTGCCGTTGTCGCCGATCTCGGCAGCGAAGGTCGAGCCCGGCGCCAGCACGAGGTCGCCATTGATCGTGATCGTACCGATCGAGTTGCCGGGCGCCAGCGTGCCGCCGGACTTGACCGTGGTCGCCCCGAGCATGCCGTTGCCACCGAGCTCGGCGCCGGAGAGCACGGTGACGGCGGAGTGAGCGAGCGAGCCATTGACCGAGAGCCGACCGGCGGCGACCGTGGTGGCGCCCGTCAGCCCGCTCGTTCCGGTCAGCTTGAGGTCTCCGGCGCCGGTCTTGGTGAAGCTGCCGCTGCCTTCGATCGCATTGGCGAAGGTGGCGAGGCTTGCCTGATCAATCACCAGCGCGCCATTGTTCAGGATCGTGCCGCGGCCGAAGCTCGCCGCCGAGCCGGTAAGCGTGCCCTTGGCGATCGTGGTGCCGCCGGCATAGCTGTTACTGCCGGAGAGCGTCAGAGAGCCGGCGCCGAGATGCGCGACAGCGCCACTGCCCGAGACCGCGCCGGCGAAGCTGACGGCGCCCGAGCGATCGAAGGCGAGCGTGCCGTTATTGACGACATTGCCGGTGATCGAGCCGGTGGTGCCGCCGGTGCCGACCTTGAGCGTGCCGGAGGCGATCGTCGTTCCCCCGGTATACGTGTTGCTGCCGGACAGGGTCAGCGTGCCGCCGCCGAGATGCGCAAGCGAGCCGCCACCCGAGATCGCGCCGGCGAAGGCGACCGCGTCCGAGCGGTCGAAGGCGAGCGTGCCGTCATTGACGACGTCGCCCATGATCGAGCCCCCGGTGCCGCCGGCGCCGATCTGCAGCGTGCCGCCGGTGATCGTAGTGCCGCCGGTATAGGTGTTGGTCCCGTTCAGGATCTGCGTGCCGGCACCGGCCTTGACCAGTGCCAGCCCGCGGTCGCCGGGCTCGCCGTCGATGATCGTGCCGGCGAAGCTCGCCGTGCCGGTGGGCGGCGCGACGGTCAATTTGCCCGACGCCGTGGCGCTGCCATTGGCGACGACGCCGCTGCCCGAGAGCGAGCGCACGGTGACGGCATGGCCATCGGCCATCAGCGCCGCATTGGCGGCGGCAAGCGTCACGTCCGAGTTCGGCGAGAAAGCGCCGTTGGAGGCCGCGGTCAGGGTCACGCCGGCGCCGACCGCGGTAGGGCCCGAATAGCTGTTCGTGCCGCCGAGCACGGCCGCGCCGATATGGCTGTCGCTATTGACGAAGGCGAGTACGCCGCCGGCGCCGCTGCCGTCGGCGATGTTGCCCGAGAAGGTCGCGACATGGCCGTTGACGTCGATCGTGCCGCCGTTGGCATCGATCTTCACGACATTGGTGAAGTCGTTGATGAAGCTTGTGCCGGCCCGGAAGGTGCCACCATCGAGCGTCAGCGCGCCGGTGCCGAGCGCAGCGGCGCTACCGGCCTGCAGCACGCCGGCGGAGATGGTGGTGCCGCCGGAGTGGGTGTTGAGCCCAGACAGGACGAGCGTGCCGGTGCCAAGCTTGGTCAGGCTGCTCACGCCCACGACGGAGCCGCCGATCTCAAGCTGCGTGCTGGCCGCGACATCGACGCTGCCGCCACCGTCGAGCGTCACCGTGCGGGACATGGCGAAGCTGGCCGTCGTGGCCAATGTGCCGCCGTTGAAGGTCAGCCCGGACGCTGCGTCGCCGAGGTTCTCGTTCTGCGAGACCGAGAGCGTGCCGGCATTGATGATGGTACCGCCGCTATAGCTATTGGCCGCGCCGAGCACGATCGTGCCGCCGCCGGTCTTCATCAGACTGCCGCCGCCCTGGATCCCGGCATTGATCGTCGCCGATAGCCCGGTGTCGACGCGCAGGTCGGCGCCGGCCGCCGAGATCAGCAGCGCGCCCGGACCGTTCAGAACATAGCCGTTCGTGCCGAATTGCAGCCCGGCGATCTGCTGGTCGGTCGCGATCGTCACCGTGCCGCCGGCTGGCCCGGCGAAGACTGCCTTCAGGTCGTTCCAGGCCGTGTCGATGCTGCCGGAGGCGTTGGTCCAGTTCCTGCCGGCCGCATTCCAGATGCCACTGCCGCCATGAACGGTGCCGTTGGGAGTGGTGGTGGTGCCGTTCCAGTATTGCAGCGTCGCGGTGGTGGTGATCAGGTTGATCTGGCCCGCGGTTGCCGTATCCACGCGGAAATCATAGCCCGTCGGCACGATGCCGAAGGCGAGGCCGCTATCGGTCAGCGCCCCGCCATAATTGAACAGCCGGTAGGTGCCGTTGCCGAATCCCGATTGCGGCGCGAGGTCGAGCACGCCGTCGAGCTTGAGGTTGCCGGTGACCTCGATGAGGTCGTTGACCCCGCTGCCGACCGTGCCTGGCGTGCCGAGCTCGTAGGAGAGCCGCGACGTGTCATTGAGCACGAGCGAACCGACGGTGAGCGTGCCCGGGCTCGATCCCGTAGCCACGATGCCGCCGCCGGACACCGTCACCGCGCCCGCGATGCTGCCCGAGCCGGCCAGCGTCGCGCCCGAGGCGACGGTCACTGCCGAATTGCTCAGCGCGCTCTCGACCCGCAACGTGCCGCCTGCGACCGAGGTCGGGCCCGTGTAGCTGTAGGAGGCGCCGGCCAGCGTCTGCGTGCCCGAGCCCTGCTTGACGAGGCCGCCCGTGCCGCTGATCGAGCCGGCGAAGCTCTGGTTGCTCGCGTCGCCAAAGGTCAGCGTGTTGGCACCGAGCGCGACGGTGGTGCCGGCGACGCCGGACAGCGCGCCGATGGTCTGGCCCGCACCCGCGGCGTTGATATCGAAGCCGGCGCCCGCAGCTCCGAGGTGCACGGCCCCAGTTGCGGCGAGGCTGCCGCCGGCGCCGAGAGCCAATGTGCCGGCATTGATGGTCGTGCCGCCCGTATAGGTGCTGGCGCCGGTCAGTGTCTGTGTACCTGTTCCCTGCTTGACGAGCCCGCCCGTGCCGCCAATCGAGCCGCCGACGGTCGCGTTCGCCGCACTGCCGAGGGTCAGCGTGTTGGCGCCGAGCGCGACGGTAGTCCCGGCGACGCCGGACAGTGCGCCGATCGTCGGGTTCGCGCCTGCGGCGCTGATGTCGAAGCTCGTGCCGGCCGTGGCGAGATTGACGGCGCCGCCGCTCGCCAGGCTGCCGCCTGCACCGAGAGCCAGCGTGCCGGCATTGATGGTCGTGCCGCCGATATAGGCGTTGGCGCCGGTCAGCGTCTGCGTAGCCGCGCCCTGCTTGACGAGGCCGCCGGTGCCGGTGATCGAGCCGCCGAAGGTCGCGTCCGCGGCGCCGCCGAGGGTCAGCGTGTTCGCGCCGAGCGAGACGGTGCTGCCGATGATACCGGCCAGCGCGCCGATGGTCTGGTTCGCCGCCGCGCCGCTGATGTCGAAGCTGGCGCCCGCGGCTCCGAGTTGCACGGTCCCCGTTGCCGCGAGGCTGCCACCGGCGCCGAGGGCGAGCGTGCCGGCGTTGACCAGGGTGTCTCCGGTATAGGTGTTCGCGCTGGTCAGGGTCTGCGTGCCCGCGCCCTGCTTGGTGATGCCCCCGATGCCACCGATCGAGCCGCCGAAGGTCTGGCTGGTCGCGCCGCCGAGGGTCAGCCCGGTGGAGCCGAGCGAGATGGCGGTGCCGGCGATGCCGGACAAGGCACCGATTGTCTGGCTCATCCCCGCGCCGCTGATGTCGAAGCTCGCGCCGGCCGCGGCGAGATTGACGGCGCCGCCGCTGGCCAGGCTGCCGCCTGCACCGAGCGCCAGCGTGCCGGCATTGATGGTCGTGCCGCCGGCATAGGTGTTGGCGCCGGTCAGCACCTGGCTGCCCGAGCCCTGCTTGACGACAGCGCCCGTGCCCGTGATCACGCCGGCGAAGGTCGCGTTTGCCGCGGTGCCGAGGGTCAGCGTGTTGGCACCGAGCGCGACGGCGGTGCCGGCAACGCCGGACAGCGCGCCGATGGTCTGGGCCGCGCCCGAAGCGCTGATGTCGAACGAGGCACCCGCGCCGGCGAGATTGACGGCACCGCCGCTGGCCAGGCTTCCGCCTGCGCCCAGCGCCAGCGTGCCGGCATTGATAACCGTGTCGCCGGTATAGGTGTTCGTGGCGGTCAGGGTCAGCGTCCCGGCGCCGGTTTTCGTCAGGCCGCCCGTGCCGGAAAGCACACCCGACAGCACGTAGCTGTTTGACGTCCTACCTGTCAGGCCGCCCGAGCCGATCGCGATCGCATTGGCCAGAGTGAGGCCCGCCACGGACGAATCGATGCCACCGCCATCGGCCTGGATCGTGAGCGATCCGAAAGGCGCAGGGCCGCCGACGATCGCAGTGCCGCCCATGAGGCTGACCGAGGATGCCGTCGTCGCGCCGGTCAGCGACCAGTCGCCGTTCTGGATCTGGAGTGTGCCGAAGTTGATGTAGTTGCCGAGCGTGAGTGAGCCCGTCGCCTGGCCGGGGTCTCGACCGAGGACGAGGGTGTTGGCCCCCCCGAGCCCGCCATCGACGATGCCGGCCGCCGCGAAACCTATGCTGACGCCGGAGAGGCCGACTACGCCGAGGGCGTTGCCGTTAGAGCCGACTCCTGCAGAGACCGAGGATCCGGTGAGCGCCGTGAATGTGTTGGTGGCGCCGGCACCCAGCGACACGCCGCCCGTGATCGTACCCGCATTGGTGAAGCTGTTGCCCTGGCCGGGCGTTCCGGGGGCCTGGAAGGCGACCCGACCGTTGATCGTCGCGCCGGCGTTGTTGGTGAAGCTGACCTGCCCGCCGCCATAGGCCGCGACGACGGGCATGTCGCCGACGGCAGCCGTGATACCGAGAAGCGCGGACGAGCGGATTACACCGCTATTCGTGATGGTCGAGGTGCCGCCTGTTCCATTCTGCAGCGTGAGGGCCATGCCGGTCAGCCCGCTCAGGTTCATCCCGAGAAGGCCCGAGGTACCGGCCAGCGTACCGCCGCTGTTGTTCGTCACCGAGACGATGCTGGCGTTCGTATTGCCGACCACGAGACCGGAGGACAGGATCGAGAGCTGGCCTAGAAGCATCGGATCGACGGTGCCGCTGTTGGTCAGCGACACGTTGCTTCCGGTAAAGCTCATCGCGGTCCCGCCCACGCCAAGCAGCACGCCGATGCTTGCGCCGGGATTGATGGTCACGGTGAGGTTGTTTCCAGCGCGCGAATAGGATGGTGCCAAGGGGTTGGCGGCACCGCTGCAGGTGACGATCGCGCCCGCAAAGGTGCATGCAGCCTGCGCATCGGTCGTGCCTGCCGCCGAAAAACCGCAGAGAAGGGCTGCGACCGACACCGAATGCACGAACCGCGACTGGAGAGAAATTCGTGGGCGAACAGCTCGCTGCTCGCATTTCGCCCGCTTCAGAAGTCTTCATGTTGCAGTGCCGCATAGCCGAATCACAAGCCAGTCTCACGGCGACGCTAGAGCGGGCTGAGTCCATGACAAAAGCGCAGGCGCGAAGACTTTTCGCGACAGCGCATGCTTCTTGGGCACCAGTGTCTTCAGCGACACATCTGCGCACCCGCAGGGTCATCGCCGAAGGGTCGCCTGCGCAGATCGTCAGCGAAGATATTGTCGAACGCGACTTCGACCAGCCTTGCTAAATTGCCGCAGATCGCGCGACCGGCGCTCCGCTACCAATTCCTCGCGCCCGTTCGCCGTGCGGTGGGGGGCGCGCGCGGCAGCTTCGATCGGTTCATCGTGTCGCCCGAAACTGGACACTCCAGACGTCCGGAATGGGCCAATACTCCCCATCTCGTAGTTGGGATTTGCGGTCAGCACGGCCCACTTCGCGTGATCCCCGTCACGCGCCAGCTATCGGCGGTTCCCTTCGCATCCGCCGCCTCTGTCTCGATGAGCATCTGGCATTGGAAGCTGCGCCCCACCGTAGGCGCCCCGTAGCTGCCTGGGATCACGATCGAGGTGGTAGGGCCGTGCACGACGAAGGTGCGGCCTGAGTTCGTCGGATAGGCGCTGGACGGCGTCAGGCTGATCCTGCTGGAAGAGGTAGTCGGCACCGGCGCGATCGACACGCCGCCACCCGACACGATCTCGAACTTCCTCGTCAGGTGCCTCGTACGGGGCAAAACGGCTGCTTCCGTGCGCCATGATGTACAGGCGGATGTGATTGATTGCGGCCTCATCCTCGCCCGCTCCGGTGTGCCCCCGCGAGGAGAGCCACTGCTGGAAGCACTTCCCGCACGCGGCAACCGCCTCCCCAGAAGGCCAATTGAGGACACCGAAGAGAATGGCGAGTTCGCCTGCCGAAGCCACGAGAGCAAAACGGCCCTCAACGGATTCGATCTGGCCGTCCGCCTCCCCCTCGCCGACGTAGTACGAGCGGAACTCATGCCTCATCATCGCGATGAAGCGGGACAGCGTCTCTGGCTCCTGCGTGCGCATCTCCGTGAGCTTCTCCAGGAAAATACGGCTTGCTACGCCATAGCTTGTGTTCGCTGCCACGCGCAGATGGTCGGCGAGGTTCGCTGCCGACGTGAATTCATGCGTGGTTTCGAACGCGCCGAGACCTACGCCAGCGTCGATGTCGCGTTGTTGGAGCCTATCGAGCCTTCTGTCGATTTGTCCGCTCTGGACAGCCCAACACCATCGCACCGGCGACCCAGGGTATTGTCGAGGAGTTTGATGCCCAACCCGTCCTTTTCGTGGGTGCGGCCTCGCTCGGCTATATATCGGCGCTCCCTATTGGGAAGAAGCGCTTCGCATCGCCATGTCACGACTAGGCGAAAAAAGCGCCGCCGTATTCATACTTCGTTCAATGCCGCGCTGGCGGCTCAAGTCTCGCTCTTTCATGCTCGCTGCATCTGAGAAACAGTATGCGGTAGTTTTAAATCTCCACATCTGAATATTTGGGGGCCGGTCAGAACATCCAGCGGATCGCCGAGCTCCAAAACAAAACGGACCTATGTGCTCTCGTTCCCCACAGAAACATCGCCGCAGAGAGGCTTGCTTGCGGTGAATTTTGGCTTCTATTAATAGCGCCAGCCCAACTAATTTCGGTATTTCTTGGCAAACAAATTAAGACGTGTTTCAAGTACGCGCTCAAGTGTCGAGGCCGCTTGCCGTATATTTTTGTCTCGAAGCTGCGTTTCAGCAAGCAGATACTTGATCGGCGTATCGTCGATCACGCCAGCTCCCAAATAATCGTCTCCGAGGATCATTATTCCCTGTTGAAAATGGCGTACTGCCTCTGCTGATCGATCACTCGTTTGCATAGCCCGTCCAGAGGCTAAAAACGAACTGCTATCTTGGAAACGCTTTGTTTGATTTTTCATTGCCTCAGCCGCTTTAGCAGATGTATAAATACCAATTTGCTGATCGAAGCATCCCGTAAGTATATATTGGATTCCCGCACAAATCCCAAAATATAGAAGGCAGCATACGATACTAGGGCGTAATACGACTAAGGTTCCCATCGGACCCCTCGTAGTATGCCATTTTATATTTCTTTGCTGCCTCCGAGCTCGCGAATGAAGATGCATCTTGGAAACTACGTCCATTCTCGATAGCGACTTTGAAGCTATCGTTCCAAATCTTAGTCAAGTCGGCATTGTTGATCTGCGGCGTTTCTTTCGTCGGCAACATCATAAACTGTTTATCTCCTGCATCGACTAAGATAAGCTCATTATATGTAGCAGCATAATAGATGTCGGCGGAGCTAAAGCTAACTCCCCCGTGCCCGCCTTCGGAGCTGTCATAGGGGTGAGTGTGAAAAGTTCCGATGATCTTTTCGTGCGTTCCGACAGAGCGATTAGGTTGTATCGAGCCGGATTCTCCTTTACCCGAATTAACGACTTTTACGGTGCCAAATCCATCGCTGACGAGCGTAGCGCCGTTTTCTTGGCTTTTTCCATTTGGAAAACTATTCGCGTACGCGTCCTTCATTGCTTTATTCACATTGGGCGGCAGCGCTATTTTGTCTGGAGCATCTGAAGCCTTTGCGGGCAGGCTTTCAGGAAATGGGGCAGCCTTTGGTTTAGCACCGCTCGCCCCCCTCCCGCTCGCGGCGGCTCCAGAACCTGGACCCTGGGGCTTCGCGACGCCGCCGCCAGCACCACCTGAATCGCCGATCAGCACCGTCGGCATTCCTGTGACGATAACGCCACCATGCGCGGTCATGTCACCCATACGAGCCGCGGGCAGGCCTCCGATAAATACGGTAGCGGAGCCTTGGACAATCACGTCGGGAGGACCGACACAGGTGCAAATGTCCGTCACCCGAGCGGCAGGCAGGCCGCCGATCAAAACGGTTGGGCAACACGCCGGAATAATCGGCCCGCCGACATGGGGCACTAGCACCGTAACCATTGGGCAGGTGTGCATGTCGGTGATACGGGCTGCGGGCTTTCCCATGACCCCTCGACAAATTATTAGACTAGCTCAGATGAACAAGGCCAAGTTGTCAATTTAATTCGTCCCAACCGCGCTGAAAATCTCGTGCGTTGATGAGTCGATGCCTGCGAACCGAGTCGTAAAATTATCTTCCTTCGCCGGCTGCGAATGTGACCGATTGTTCTGTGGTGCACTGATTTCGCAGATGGGTCCATAAGAGCTTGTCCCGTGGTGGATGTGCGGCATCGATTCGCCTCGGAGTTCCTCATGAAAACCGGGACCTCGCTGCTCTACGGGCGATTCTTGGCCACAGGACTGTGACCATGACCAAGCGATACAGCCACCTAGTGACCGAACACCTGCACCGAGCAATCGCGAAATTCGACACGAAACCCGGCACAGAGAAGACGGTTCCCGCCGAGGATACTGCCATGGCTCTAGCTGCTGATGCTCTTTTGACTTTGCCCGAAATCGGAGGTCCTGTCGGCTCAGGTCCACCAAGAGCGCCGAAATGGTCGCCGTACCCGGTTCCCAAGCTCCCCGGTTCCCGGATGGTGGCGTAGGCGAAGAAGGCATGGCCCTTCGGGGCTCCGGTCCATTGCGCGGCCGGATCGGAGCGTGAGACGAACTTCGGCTTGGCCTCGCTGGCTGCGCCCCAGGCGGCTTCATCGAGCGTGTCGAGATACTTGCGCACCGAGCGCCGTGTCCGGCCGAGATCGTCCCAGTCGACAGGCTCTGAGGCCTCCGCAGAGCGCTGCTTGTTGGCATCGGCCCTGATCAGGCTGGCGTCGACGGCAAAGCCTTCGCCGCCGACAAGCCCTTCCGTGGTGCAGCACCGGACGGTCGCCTCGCACAGCTCCCTCAGAAGGTCGCTCTCACGGAAGCGACCATGCCGGTTCTTCGAGAAGGTCGAGTGATCGGGGACGTCGCCTTCGAGCCCGAGCCGGCAGAACCACCGATAGGCGAGATTCAGGTGAACCTCTTCGCACAGGCGGCGCTCGGAGCGGATGCCGAAGCAGTAGGATGAGCAGCATCCGGATCATCAGTTCCGGATCGATCGAGGGCCGTCCCGTCTCGCTGTAGAAGGGACGCAGATGCCCGCGGATCTCCGAGAGATCGACGAACCGGTCGATGGCGCGCACCCATTGGTCGGCCGGGATGTGACGCTCCAGGCTGAACTCGTAGAACAGCGCCTCCTGCGCCACCTGCCGTTCGCCCATCATCGCGCCGCCCTCCATCCAAGGGCGACTGAAACAGGACTTCATACCCGCGGCAACGACGACTTTTTCAACCTTATCGGCCAAGTTCGGTCATGCCTCGCTGTGCGTCGGGACCGGGGGCTGCTGGCGAGGAAGTGCCCTCAGGCGAAACTGCGCCGCTGGAGCATGAAATAAAAACGCGAATGCAGGCTTTACCAGCTTCAATCTCGGCAACCCGGCGGGGGCGAGTCGTCGAGTAAATTGTGGGTGGGTCAGGCCCTCGCAACCAAACTCTCGCCGGCCCACGAGCAGATTGCGGCTCGAGAATTTTCTGTGGGCCTGTAACTCGGCGCTGTCCTGCCCATATGCAGTGGTCGCATTTACAAGGTCGCCTCGGTTTGGCATTGAGTTTACTCACGATTTCACCAGACTACGAATCTGAGGGTCAGAGGTTCGAATCCTTTCGGGCGCGCCATTTCATCTAAAAATTCAACTACTTGTAGAGCTTTCAGCTGAAAGCCTTACCCAGGCATCGCGCTGGGTAACTGCGCTAGGAGATTCCTGCGGCTGCGGGTTCATCCGGCGCGACTACCGCGTCCACGCACCGCAAACGTAGCTCTGCCGTCTGCAATAGCGCGGTCATGCCTTTTATCCACGCGGTCGAGGAACAGAGGTCGGCGACCATCCGTCCGCAAAGATCCTTTCCGAGTGTCCGCATCCTGCTGACAAGCTCGGCCTTGGGCGCGTGCACGACCTGCCAGGCGATGCGTGCGGAGATGATCGACATGCGCGTGTTTCCCGCGAGCTGCTCGCTCGCGGGAAAGCCTCGCTCGCATTCGCCCCAAGGTTCGAACTCGGCCGCGGCGAACTCTCCCAGCGAGGCCGGCTGTTCCCGGATGACACCGACTGTTTCCAGGATCGCGCTTGCGCGCGCAGGTGGCTTCTCGACGTCCTCCCATGAGCGATCGAGCGGGAAGTGAAAGTGGCGCGCGAAGGTTTCCGGAATGAACCGTTCAGCGTCCTTGCCCAGTTCTGGGAACAGCTTCTTACCCAGGAGGCGGCACCACCGGTGTGAGCACCCAGGGCCCTAGTCTGGATTCGGGCGCCGATGGCGGGGCACGTAATCGGCAGCCGGGTACGGCGGGTTACTTCTTCTGCGACATTGATGGCGCCGATGCCGGGACGCTTTACTGGGCTGAGACCGCAGGCGCGGCAACAGCAGCGCGATGCATCGTCATGCCGTTGCCGACGGTCTCGGAGGGTACGCATGTCCATGAGCCGCCGGAGCGGCGGTGATGGCGCTCCGGCTGCGTCGGCGGGTATCCGCTGCGATGGCGGGAGCCAAACGAGGCACTACGGCTTCGCTGTTGTGCCTGTCTTCGTCGAGAGTGCTTGGAGTGCCCTTGATGACGCATCCAGCTTCTCCCGCGCCGGGGCTCTCGGTCGTGGCGTCTGCTCTGTCCTCCTGCCGCGGCGCGCTTGCGGCCGTCGGGGTGTTTTCCGGCTGCATCAACCTCCTGATGCTGTCGGGCTCCTTCTATATGCTCCAGCTCTATGACCGGGTCCTGACCTCGCGTAGCGTGCCGACCCTGATCGGGCTGTCGCTGCTGCTGCTTGCAGCTTATGCGCTGCAGGGCGTCCTCGATGCGGTCCGGGTCAGGATGCTCTCGCGGATCGGCGCCCGCTTCGACGAGCAGGTCTCGCCATCCGCCTTTGCGGCGGCACAGCGCATGCCCCTGCTCGGCTGCCGGCCGGAGCAGGCGCTGCAGCCGATCCGCGATCTCGATCAGGTCCGTGCTTTCCTGGCCTCGCTGGGACCGACGGCCCTGTTCGACATGCCGTGGATGCCGCTGTTCTTCGCCGGCTGCTTCCTGCTGCATCCCTGGCTCGGCTGGCTCGCCGTTGCCGGGGGCGCCGTCATCCTCGGGCTGACGGCGCTGGCGGAGCGCAGGAGCAGGCTGACCGCCGCCGCGCAGCAGGCGAGCGGCCTGGGCCGGCAGACGATCGCCGAGGCGAGCCGACGCAATGCCGAGGCCCTCGCCGCGATGGGCATGGGGGCCGCCTTCGAGCGCCGATGGCGGGAGATCAGCCGGCGCCATATCGGCGATTGGCTCGCGGGAGCGGACGCGATCGGCGGGCTCGGCGCCTTCGCGAAAATCTTCCGCATGATCCTGCAATCGGCTGTGCTCGGTCTCGGCGCCTATCTCGCGATCCATGGCGAGATCTCGGGCGGCGCAATGATCGCCGCCTCGATCCTGACCGCGCGCGCCTTGGCCCCGATCGAGATCGCGGTCGCGCATTGGAAGGGCTTCGTTGGCGCGCGCGAGGGTTTGAAGCGCCTCACGCAGGTGCTGGATGCCCCCGCTCTCGCCATGCGCGAGCGTACGGCCCTGCCGCAGCCACGGCACGAGCTCGCGGCGGAGGGCTTGCTGGTTGCGGCGCCGGGCCAGCAGGCACCGATCCTGCAAGGTGTTTCGCTGAAGCTCGAGGCCGGCCAGGGGCTCGGCATCATCGGCCCGAGTGCATCCGGGAAATCGACCCTGGTGCGCGCCCTGGTCGGGGTCTGGCGACCGCTCAAGGGCACGGTTCGGCTGGATGGGGCAGAGCTCGACCAGTGGAACCGGAGCGAGCTCGGGCAGCATATCGGCTATCTCCCGCAGGACATCGAGCTCTTCGACGGCACCGTCGCCGAGAATATCGCCCGCTTCCAGGCCGACGCCTCGGACGAGGCGATCGTCGCGGCGGCGCGCGCCGCCGGTGCGCATGAGTTGATCCTGAAGTTCGAGAATGGCTACGACACCCGCATCGGGGAGGGCGGCTCGATCCTCTCGGGCGGCCAGCGCCAGCGGATCGGCCTGGCGCGGGCGCTGTTCGGCGATCCCTTTCTCGTCGTGCTCGACGAGCCCAATTCGAACCTCGACCATGACGGCGACGATGCCTTGACGATGGCCGTGAGAGGCATTCGCGCTCGCGGCGGGATCGTGATCGTCGTGACGCATCGCCCGACCGCGATCGCAGGCGTCGACCAGATCGCGCTGATCGCGGAGGGCCGTATCCAGGCCTTCGGCCCGCGGGAGGAAATCCTCCAGCGGGTTTTGAAGCAGGGCGGTCTGGCCAGCGTGCAACGGCAGACGGTGGCGTCATGACGAACCCCACCGGACAGGACAGATCCGACTTCCGGCAGGCGCTCCGGCGTCTATCCGTGATCGGCGGCGCCAGCATCGCCCTCTTCGCCGGGACGGTCGGCGTCTGGGCCGTCGCCACCACGCTCTCCGGCGCGGTCGTCACGACCGGCCAGTTCGTGGTCGACGGCAATGTCAGGAAGGTGCAGCACCCGACCGGAGGTGTCGTCGGCGAGCTCCTGGTTCGTGAGGGTGCGCGTGTCGAGCAGGGCGCCGTCCTGATCCGGCTCGACGACACCGTCACCCGCGCCAACCTCCAGGTCATCACCAAGCAGCTCGACGAGTTCGCGGCGCGTCGTGGCCGGCTCCAGGCCGAACGTGACCGCCGCGAGGCGATCGTCGTCGCGGCGGAACTGGCCGGCCGGCTGCCTGAGCCGGAGATCGCCGAGCTCGTCGCGGCCGAGCAGGCCCTGTTCGAGGCGCGGCGCTCGTCGCGCGAAGGACAGAAGGCACAGCTCATCAAGCGCGTCAGCCAGCTCCAGGATCTGATCGCCGGTCACCGGGCCCAGCAGGAGGCGAGGGATCGCCAGGCGATCCTGATCGAGGAGGAGCTTCTCGGCGTCAGGGGGCTCTACGAGAAGAACCTCGTCTCCTTGAGCCGCAAGGCGGTGCTGGAGCGGGAGGCTGCAAACCTCGAGGGCCAGAAGGGGCAATTGCTGGCCGCGGTCGCTCAGGCCGAAAGCCGGATCGGCGAGACGCAACTCCAAATCATCCAGATCGAGGATGCGCTGCGCGAGGAGGTGATGAAGGAGTTGCGCGAGATCCAGGCGCGCAGCGCCGAGCTGGTCGAGCGCCGCGTTGCGGCCGAGGATCAGTTGAAGCGCATCGAGATCAGATCGCCGAGCGCCGGTTTCGTGCATCAGCTGGCGGTCCATACCGTGGGTGGCGTCATCACCCCGGCCGAGCCGGTGATGATGATCGTCCCCATCGAGGAGGGGCTCGAGGTCGAAGCCCGCATCCTGCCGTCGGATATCGACCAATTGGCCCTCGGGCGCGCCGCGCTGGTCAAGGTCCACGCCTTCAACCAGCGCACCACGCCGGAGCTCAGCGGGAAGGTCTCGCGCATCTCGGCCGATACCAGCCGTGACCCGCAGACCGGCGCCGCCTTCTACACGATCCGGGTCGGTGTCGCCCCGGAGGAACTCGCCCGTCTTGCGCCCCATCGTGTCGGCGCCGGCATGCAGGCCGATGTCTTCGTCAGGACCGAGGACCGCACCCCGCTCGAATACATCCTGAAGCCGCTCCGCGACCAGATCGCGAAAGCGTTCAAGGAGAGGTGAGCCCTACGCCCGGAGCGGCTAGGACAGCCGCCGACACGCGGCAGCGCTTTCTCGCGAACGCCTCACACGAACAGGAAATCGCTCGCCTGCAGTGCGGTGGCGGAGACGCCGGTGAGCGTCACGCTATGGCCGGGCTCGATGGTCACGATCGCGTCGGCGCCTGAAGCGGCGATGTGCGTCTGACGCCAGGACGCGAAGTCGCTGACGTTCAAGGCGAAGGCCTGGAAGTCGAGGATATCCTCGCCGCGGACGAAGTCCCGGATCGTGTCCTGGCCGAAGCCGGGCGCGAAGACGAAGCTGTCCCGGCCGGCGCCGCCCGTCAGGGTGTCGTTTCCGCCTTCGCCCCTGATCCAGTCCGCGCCCGCGCCACCCGAGAGCTCGTTGGCGCGGGCATCGCCGATCAGAAGATCGTTATTGGCCGATCCGACAACCGTGGTCACCGCGGCACCGATCGCCGTGCCGGCCGCGGCAGCGGGCGGGTTGGCCAGGAAAGCTGCCGTCCAGTAGTCCGCCATTTCACGATAGCCCGTGTCGGTCGGGTGGATACCGTCGAACAGGTCGGACAGGGTGACGCTCGGCATCTCGACGAGGCTGACATTCTGGCCGCGCGCGACCGCATCCGCGACGGCGCTGCGGATCGCAGCGTTCACATTGGCGACCTGCGTGTCGTAGCCCGCGAGCGGGATCAGCGTCGCGACATAGACATGGGTGGTCGGGCTCGCCTGGGCGACATGATCCAGCATCCCCACGATTTCGGCCCGGACCGGGATCTGCGGATTGCTCTTGTAGAAGATGTCGTTGGTGCCGGCCATCAGCAGGATGGCGCTCGGCGTATAGGTGGAAAGAAGGCTCGGAAGCAGGGCCTGAATGTCGTCGCCGGTTTCGCCGGGATAGCCGGCATGCTGGGGATCGGGCACCTGGCCGTTGCTGTTGGGCCCGACCATGTCGACGAGTCGGCCCGACTCGACCAGGTTCTGGTAGAAGAAGCCGCGATAGCCATGCTCGTCCTGCCCGGGAGGTGCATCGCCATTGGTGATGGAATCGCCGAGCGCCATCACCTTCGTGGCGAGCACCCATTGCCCGGCGCCGAGATCGACCCTGACGCCGCGCGCGGCACCCGAAAGATCGAGCGTGGACCCGCCACCGCTCGCGACATCGAGAACGAAGCTGCGCGCCACCGGCGTCGAGGCATCCTCGTTGCCGTCCTCCACGGAGACGGAGAAGGACGGCGCCGTCGCAGTGCCGTCGTGCCGGAAGGAGACCAGGCCGCCGGTAAGTTGCTGCGGCGTGAAGCTCGTGGCCGCAGCTCCGTTGACCAGAAGCGTGCCGCCGACGACGCCTGTGACGGTGAACGCGATGCCGGTCGCGACGTCGTCGGCATCGGAATAGTAGAGGTCCGTCTCGTTCAGCACATAGGTGCCGGCGCTGGCGACGCTCGCCCTGAGGTCGCCCGTCAGGCTCGGTGGCGCATTGACCGGCCCGGTCGTGATGTTGAAGGTGAAGGTCTGCGCGACCGGTGTCGAGCCATCCTCGTTGCCGTCCTCGACCGCGATCCTGAAGCTGCCGACGGGCTCGGTGCCGTCGTGCCAGAAGGTGATCTGGCCGGCAGCAAGCTCGGCCGCCGTGAAGCTGGACACGGCAGCGCCATTGCGACGGACATAGCCATTGTCGAGGTTGCTGACCGTGAAGGTGACGCCGGTCGGGCCGTCATCCGGATCGGTGTAGAAGAAGTCGCTGGTGGTGAACTGGTAGGTGCTGCCATTGGCGATCGTCGCCTGCAGATCGCCGGTCAGGGTTGGGGCGACATTGCCTCCACTTGCTGCGATATCGAGGACGAAACTACGCGCCACGGGCGCGGAGCCGTCCTCATTTCCATCTTCGACCGACACGGAGAAGGACGGCGTCGGCGAGGTGCCGTCATGCCGGAACGAAACCTGTCCGGCGATGAGTTGCTGCGGCGTGAAACCGGTCGCGGCCGTCCCGTTGACCAGCAGCGTGCCGCCGGTGACAGCTGAAACCGTGAAGGCGACGCCCGTCGCAGCGTCGTCCGCGTCGGAATAGTAGAGATCCGCCTGGGTCAGCACATAGGTGCCGCCGCTCGCAACCGTCGCTCGAAGGTCGCCGGTCAGACTCGGCGGCGCATTCACCTGGCCGGTCGTGATGTTGAAGGTGAAGGTCTGCGCGACGGCCGTCGAGCCATCCTCATTGCCGTCCTCGACCGCGATCCTGAAGCTGCCGACCGGTTCGGTGCCGTCATGCCAGAAGGTGATTTGGCCGGCGGCAAGCTCGGCGGCGGTGAAGCTCGACACCGCCGTGCCGTTCCGCCGGACATAGCCATTGTCGAGATTGCTGACCGTGAAGGTGATGCCGGTCGGACCGTCATCCGGGTCGGTATAGAAGAAGTCGCTGGTGGTGAACTGGTAGGTGCTGCCATTGGCGATGGTCGCCTGGAGGTCACCGGTCAGCGTCGGAGCGACATTGCCTCCGCTTGTCGTGATGTCGAGGACGAAACTGCGTGCCACCGGCGCCGAGCCGTCCTCGTTGCCATCCTCCACCGAGACCGAGAAGGACGGCGCTGTCGAGGTGCCGTCATGCCGGAAAGCGACCTGACCGGCGGTGAGCTGCTGCGGCGTAAAGCCGGTCGCTGCGCTGCCATTGACCAGGAGCGTTCCGCCCGTAACGCTCGAGACCGCGAAGGCGACGCCGGTCGCGCTGTCGTCGGTGTCGGAATAGTAGAGATCGGCCTGGGTCAGAACATAGGTGCCGCCGCTTGCGACGCTCGCGCGAAGGTCGCCGGTCAGGCTGGGCGGCGCGTTTACCGGCACCGTCGTCACGCCGAACAGGAAGGCCCGGGCCATTGGCGCCGAGCCATCCTCGTTTCCGTCTTCCACCGCGACGGAGAAGGCCGGGGCTGTCGAGGTGCCGTCATGCCGGAACGAGACCTGTCCGGCGGTGAGCTGCTGCGGCGTGAAGTCGGTCGCCGCAGCCCCGTTGACCAAAAGCGTGCCGCCCGTGACGCCTGAGACCGCAAAGGCGACGCCCGTCGCGGCGTCATCCGCGTCGGAATAGTAGAGATCGGCCTGGGTCAGCACGTAGGTGCTGCCGCTGGCGACGCTCGCGGCAAGGTCGCCCGTCAGGCTGGGCGGCGCGTTCACCGGCGCTGCCGTCACGCCGAAAAGGAAGGTCCGCGCGACCGGCGCCGAGCCGTCCTCGTTGCCATCCTCCACCGATACGGCGAAGGACGGGGATGCCGAGGTGCCGTCATGGCGGAACGAAACCTGGCCGGCGGTGAGCTGCTGCGGCGTGAAGCCGGTCGAGGCAACCCCGTTGACCAAAAGCGTTCCGCCTACGACGCCTGAAACCGCAAAGGCGACGCCCGTCGCGCTGTCATCCGCATCGGAATAGTACAGGTCGGCCTGGGTCAGAACATAGGTGCCGCCGCTGACGACGGTCGCGCCAAGATCGCCCGTCAGACTGGGTGGGGCGTTCACTTGGCCGGTCGTGATGTTGAAGGTGAAGGTCTGCGCGACCGGGGGCGATCCGTCCTCATTGCCGTCCTCGACGGCGATCCTGAAGCTGCCAACCGGCTCCGTGCCGTCATGCCAGAAGGTGATCTGGCCGGCGGCGAGTTCCTCGGCGGTGAAGCTCGACACCGCGGTGCCGTTGCGGCGGACATAGCCATTATCGAGATCGCTGACCGTGAAGGTGATCCCGGCGGCATTGTCGTCGGGGTCGGTGTAGAAGAAGTCGCTGGTGGTGAACTGGTAGGTGCTGCCATTGGCGATGGTCGCCTGCAGGTCGCCGGTCAGCGTCGGCGCGACATTGCCCTGGCCGGTCGTGAGCTCGACCGTGGCGATGGCGCTCGCCACCGCGACGCCTCCGTTCGCAGTGCCGTCCCCGTCGTTGAGCGTGAAGGTCACTTGGCGTGGCGCGGTCGGGCTGCCCGTACCCGTCGAGAAGCCGATATGCTGGACGAGTATCTGGACGGCAGCGGGCGTCGCGCCCGTGTTGAGGCTGATCACGAGATCGCTGCCGCCCGTTCCGCCGGATACCGATCCGATGCTGGTGCCGTTGACCCGCACGGTCGTACCGCTGAGCGTCACGGTCGCATCGGTGATGATCCGGAGCTGGTCGCTTGCCGAGCCGTTCGCCGTGAGCGCGACGCGCAAGGAGCCGCCGCCGAAATTCGCCGAGTCGATGTCGGCAACGCTCGCCAGAGCGGCGAACTTCGCCGGCGCGTCGCCGGTCCGATAGGCCAGCGTCGCGCCGGTTCCGGCCGTTGCACCGTTCAGGTCCAGCACCGGCGCATCGTTGACGCGCGTGATCGAGATGCTCGCATCCTGGGTGAGGCTGGTGGCACTGCCATCGCTCGCCTGGATGCGGACGGTCCTGGCGGCGGTGGCGGGCTGGTCGCTGCCGTTCTCGTAGAGGATACCGCGCAGGATGGCCTGATAGGTCGCCGCGGACGCGCTGCCATCGATGCTGAGCACGCCGGTGGAGGCGGTGTACGAGACCAGGAGCCCAGCCGCGGTCGCGGCGCTCGCGGCGGCCGCATCGAGGCTCAGCCGCTCGACCGCGTTGCCGTCCGGACGGGCGAGGAGCGTCGCCCTGAGCGAGACGAGATTGCTCGTATCGGGATCGGTCAGCGTTGCGTTCAGCGCGACGGCGACGGAGCGGTTCTCGATGAAGCTCACCGAGGCGCCGGTGCCCGAGGCGGCGCCGTTCAGGTCGAGAAGCGGCCGATCATTGACCGGAACGACGGTGATCGCATCGGTCCGGACCGTGCCGGCGAGATCGAAGCTGATCGTCTGGCTTTCGGTGGGCGTATCGCTGGTGCTGACATAGGTCAGGTTGCGCAGCACGGTCTGAACCCGGCTTGCCGTCGCATTGCTGTTGAACGCGATCACGAAATCGGTGCCGTTCGTCCCGCCACTGATGGAGCCGACGGTGACCCCGCCGACGCGCAGGCTCGTGCCCGAGAGGCTGACCCCGCTCGCAAACCCGATCTGAGACTCGGCGAGCAGGCCCGAAAGCCGCAGCGACTGCCCGTTGAAGTTGCCGGTCGCACTGAGGGTGACGCTTGGGGCGAGCAGGATGGCGGCTGCCCCCTCCTGATACGTCCTGCTCTCGTTGAGCCCGGTGCCGGCGCCGTTCAGATCGAAGCTGGTGAGAGTGGCCATGTCGCCTCCCCGAGTACGCAGGGCTAGCCCCGCCGAGCGGATCGATCTCCCTTGCTGCATGGCACGGATCGGCGGGTCGGCGGAGTGGCATTGGGGGTAGTTGCCGGCGCAGCAGAGGTAGGTCGGGCAGCGCGCCTCGGCCCTTCGCGATTTCGACGAGATGGCCGCACCCCGGCTTCAAGCGAACTGGCGGGGGAACAAGGGGCATGGATCCAAAACGGTGCGATCGGCGCGCGCCGTCAGCAACGCCGATCCGATGCCGTTGCGCCCAACAGTCGAAGTCAGTCGCCCTGCATCGTGACGCGTTCGGCCCAGGCCGAGACAGCTTCAGCCATCGCCTTGAGATGGTCGGCTGCCGAATAGCCGGATAAGCTCTTTCGCGGGATCAGGTCGTGATTGCCGTCCACGAGCCAGAGAATGTCGATCCGGGGAGAGAGCTTGTAGCCCGAAACCTCCTCCCGGCTGCCGAAATCATCCCGCGTTCCCTGAACGATCAAGGTCGGCGTTTGCAGCTCGGCGAGGTGCCCGGTTCTGGGCTGGTCCGGTTTGCCGGGCGGATGGAAGGGATAGCCAAGGCATAAAAGGCCGCTGATCCGGCGAGCAGCGAGGAGCTCGTCGGCAACCATGCTCGCGACGCGACCTCCCATCGACTTGCCGCCTATGATGAGAGGCCCCTTCGCTCCGAGAGCATCGACAGCAGCGGCGTATTGCGGGTTCAGCTTTTCGGCACGTGGCGGCGGCACGCGGCCCGTGCCCGTCCGCCTGCCCGCCATATAGTCGAACTCAAACCGCGCAACGCGAAAACCCGCACCGGCCAAAGTCCTGGCCGCTGCCGTCATGGCCGGCGAGTCCATTGGCGCCCCGGCGCCATGCGCCAACAGGATGGTGATCCTCGCCTGGGCCGGACCGTCGAAAAGGAACATCGAGCTTCCCCTGCTTTCAGCGTGGGCTATGAACATGCTGGCGCCAAGCCGGCGATCTGCATCTTCCTGTGCCCGCGCCAGATGGCATGAATCATCGAGAAAGCGGAGCGATCCTGTTCCTGATCGTTCTGACGAGGCTCAATGCCGCCATCTCCGATGATTTCGGGTTGCCGGCGAGGGGCCTGTTCTCGATCGCGATATCCAGGCGACCGAAGGCGCCGGAGACGCTCAACCGGTGGCAGTTGGCGGCAACGCCGGGGTCAGCGACGAGTTCGACCCGGGTTCGATCCAACCCGATGCCGGCGAGCGCCGAGATCACCGCGACATTGGCGTTCTGGGGAAAGCGGACCGCGGCCTCGCGGGCCGAGCCGGTGAAGAAGACGGCCGGTGCGCTCAGCCCATCGAGCGCGATCATGTCTTCCGCCAGCGTGCCGCGCCAGGCTGCGGGCGGCTTGACGATGCTGTGCACGACCTCGTCGAGCGGCAGCACCGAGGCTGCCGCGATCGCGTCGATCCCGGCGAGCGCGCCCGGCGGCAGGATGAGCTGGCTGCCACAGGCCTCGGCGGTCTGGAGGAGGCGCTCGAGCAGCGAGGCATCGGTCAGTGCACTGGCTGATGCAATTGCGAAGGCCGGCGCAGAACGCAGTGCGGCCTCACCCCAGATCGCGACCGCCTCCCGGCCGGCGGCCTCTACCACGAGATCGGGCTTCAGCCCGGCAAGCTGTGCCGGATCGGTGATGAGGACCGCGCCGGTCGGGATATCCTGGGCTCGCGCAGTCGAGCGGACTCCAATGGCGACGATCGCGATATCGCCAGCGCTCGGCGAGTTCGACAGCAGCGCGGCGACACGCCGGCTGATCGCGCCCCAGCCGATGAGCGCAACGCGAAGGGGTCTGTGCGATCGGATCGTCATCGCTGAGCTGCCGTCCGCAGGGCCAAGTCGAGTAGTGCACCGCCATTCAGCCCGTCGAGCATGCTAAAATGATGCCCCGGGCAGATCAGCGGCTCGGGCGCATTCCAGGCCGCAGCCAGCCTCGCCGATTGCCGCTTGAACGCCTCGCTTTCACCTTCGCCGACCGCAAAGGCGAGGCGGGGGCGGCTCGGGCGCGGCAGGCCGAGCGGGCTGAGCCGCGCTGCCCGCTCGGCGTCACCCAGACCGAGCAAGCGCCCGATCGGCAGGTGGCCGAGCGGCTTCAGATCATAGAGCCCGGACAACAACAGCGCCGAGGCAACCGGCGGCGCCGCAGGATCGCACAGCGCCATCGCCGCGAGGTGGCCGCCAGCGGAATGGCCGCTGACGTGCAGTTCGGCAGGATCGAGGCCGAGCGCCCCGGCCTCGCGGACGAGGAAGTTCAGCGCGGCGACGGTCTGGGCGATGCTCACTTCGAGGGGCGTATCGGGCGCCAGCCCGTAATTCGGCTGGGCGACGGCGAAACCGGCGTCGAGCAGCCCCTGCGAGAACTGCGCATGCTGGACCTTGTCGGAAGCCTGCCAGTAACCGCCATGGATGAAAACGAAGATCGGAGCGCACTGCACGCCGGCCGGGCGGTAGAGGTCGAGCGTCTCGAAACGGCCGGGGCCATAAGCGAGGTCGAGCCCGGCATGGCCGGCGCGGAAGGCGGCGCCGTCTTTGCTCCATTGCCGGAACAGCGCGGTCATGTCGGCCTGCAGACGCGGGCTGTACTGCCGGCCGAGTTCGCGCAGCGGATAGCCGTCGACCTCGATATCCGGCAGCGGCTGCGGCGGGGCATGGCGGGCGCGGATGGTCAGGCCAGGTTCCGAACCGGGCTGCAATCGGATCGGCGGGCGGAAGCCGGCGAAGACCTCGCGATAGGCCAGCTCGACCGTATGGCGCGAGAGATGGAAGGCAGCGGGATCGGCGGCCTCCCAGTCCATGCCGGTGAGGTGATGCGGGCCGCATCCGGCCGCGACCAGGCCGGCGAGGATCTCGCTCAGCGTATCGCGCAAGGCCTCGACGGGATCGGTCGCGGCACTGCGCGCGACGATCTCATTTTCAGACGCCGACATAGCGATGCACCAGTTCCGCATTGGCCGCGAGGTCGCCGCTGGAGCCCGACCAGACCGTGCGGCCCTTTTCGATGATGTAGTGCCGGTCGGCGAGACGCTTGAGCACGGCGATGTTCTTGTCGATCAGCAGGATCGACTGCCCCTGCGCCTTCAGCGCCTCGATGCAGCGCCAGATCTCGGCGCGGATCACCGGCGCCAAGCCTTCCGTCGCCTCGTCGAGGATGAGAAGCTTGGGATTGGTCATCAATGCGCGGCCGACCGCCAGCATCTGCTGCTCGCCGCCCGAGAGTGTGCGAGCCGACTGGCCGGCGCGTTCCTGAAGGCGTGGGAACAGGGCGTAGACCCGCTCCAGCGTCCAGGGCGAGGAACGCCCGAGCCGGTTGGCCGCGGTGGCGACGAGGTTCTCGCGAACGGTCAGCGTCGGGAAGACCTGCCGTCCCTCCGGCACGAGGCCGATGCCGCAGCGGGCGATCGCCTCGGGTGTGCTGCCCTTGAGCTTGCGGCCATCGAAGCTGATCTCGCCGCCTTTGGGCGCGAGCAGCCCCATCAGCGAACGCACCGTCGTGGTCTTGCCCATGCCGTTGCGGCCGAGCAGGGTCACGACCTCGCCCTCGCCGATGTCGAGACCGACATCGAACAGCACCTGGCTCGCGCCATAGGCCGATTGCAGGCTGCGCACGCTCAGCATCAGGCGTCCCCCTCGCCGAGATAGGCGGTGCGCACGTCCTCGTTGTCGCGGATTTCCTGCGCCGTTCCGGTCGCGATGATCCGGCCGTAGACCAGCACCGAAATCCGGTCTGCAAGCGCGAAGACGGCATCCATGTCGTGCTCGACCAGCAGCATGGTGACGCGGCCCTTCAGCCCGGAGAGCATCGCGACCATCTGCTCGCTCTCGGCATGGCCAAGACCCGCCATGGGTTCGTCGAGCAGCAGCAGGCGCGGCTCGCAGGCGAGCGCGATGGCAAATTCGAGCTGCTTCTGCTCGCCATGGGAGAGATCGGCGACCTTGACCTCGGCCCGGTGGGCGAGGCCGGCGGTGGTCAGGTGCTCGCGGGCGCGCTGGCGCAGGCCCTTGTCGCGGCGGGCATCGCCCAGGAAGCGGAAGCTGTGACCCTGCCGCGCCTGGACGGCGAGCGCGACATTGTCGAGCATGCTGAAATCGGGCAGCAGCTGGTTGATCTGGAATGTGCGGGCGAGGCCGCGCCGGACACGCTCCGGCGTCGCCAGCGCGTCGATCGCCTCGCCCTCCAGCCTGATCTCGCCGGCATCATGGCTGAGCTCGCCGAAGAGCTGGGTCAGCAGCGTGGTCTTGCCGGCGCCGTTGGGGCCGATCAAGGCGTGGATCTCGCCCTCGACGACATCGAGATCGACGCTGTCTGTCGCGATCAGGCCGCCGAAGCGCTTGCGCAGGCCGCGGACGGAAAGGAGCGGCTGGGTCATCGCTCGCTCCTGCCGATACCGAGGCGGCTGAACAGCCCGTTGAGCCCGCCATGGGTGAACAGGACGACGAGCAGCAGTATCGGCCCGAGGACGAGCTGCCAGTGTTCAGTCAGGGAGGTCAGCACCGTCTCGAGGATGACGAGGGCGGCGGCACCGAAGAGCGGGCCGAGCAAGGTGCCGACGCCGCCGAGGATGACCATGATCATCAGCTCGCCCGACTTGGTCCAGTGCAGCATGTCGGGGCTGACGAAGCGCAGATAGTTGGCCATCAGCGCGCCGGCGAGGCCGGTGCCCATGCCGGAGATGACGAAGGCGGCGAGCTTGTAGCGATAGGGCGCGATCCCAATCGCCGCCATGCGCCGCTCGTTCTGGCGGATGCCTGCGAGCACCATGCCGAAGCGTGAGCCGACGATGCGCCAGAGCGCCAGGAATACCAGCGCGGCGACCGCGAGGCAGATGAAATAGAAGGTGATGTCGTCGCGGGTGTTGAGGCCAAAGAACTCGTTGCGACGGCGGATCGTCATGCCGTCATCGCCGCCATAGGCTTTCAGCGAGACGACCAGGAAGAACAGCATCTGCGCGAAGGCGAGCGTGATCATGATGAACTGCACGCCGCTGGTCCGCAGGCAGAGCGCGCCGATCAGCAGAGCGAGCAGGCCGCCGACCAGGATCGCAGCCGGCAGCGTGATCAGGAGTTGGCTCGTGCCCGGGATCAGGCCGAGGAAGAGGCTGTCGTCGACGTAATTGCGGTAGAGGATGCCGACGACATAGCCGCCGACCCCGAAGAAGGCGGCGTGCCCGAAGGAAACCATCCCTCCGAAGCCTAGCGCGAGGTTCAGGCTGGCGGCGGCGATCGCATAGATCAGCACGCGGGTCGCCAAGGGCACCAAAGCCGGCTGGCCGAGCGACTGGACGATGAAGGGCAGGGCGATAAGCCCGAACGCAAGCGCCAGCAGCATGAGCGCACGGCCGGTGTTCGGCGCGGCGGGGGCGTTATGGGTGATGGCGTCCTCAGACATTGGCGGGGAAGAGTCCCTTGGGCCGCACCAGCAGCACCACGGCCATCAGCATGTAGATGCCCATCGATGCCAGGCCGGCGCCGAGCGCATCGGCCTCCGAGCCGGCCATGACCTGGCGCAGCAGGCCGGGCAGGAAGGCCCGCAGCACCGTGTCGACGAGGCCGACGAGCAGCGCGCCGAAAAAGGCGCCGCGGATCGAGCCGACGCCGCCGATCACAACCACGACGAAGGTCATGATCAGGATCTGCTCACCCATGCCGACCTGCACGGCGAGGATCGGCCCGGCCATCAGTCCGGCGAGGCCGGCGAGCAGGGCGCCGAGCCCGAAGACTGCGGTGTAGAGCAGCCGGATGTCGACGCCGAGCGCCCGGACCATCTCGCGATGGGTCGCCCCGGCCCGGACCAGCATGCCGATGCGCGTGCGATTGATCAGGAGATAGAGCCCGAGTGCGACGAGAAGGCCGACAGCGATGATGATGAGGCGGTAGATCGGATAGGTCAGCCCCGGCAGCAATTCGATCGAGCCGTTGAGCGCCGGTGGCACCGAGACGAAGAGCGGCTGGCGCCCGAACAGCAAGGTCACACTCTGGTTGAAGATCAGGATCAGCGCGAAGGTCGCCAGCACCTGGTCGAGATGGTCGCGGGCATAGAGCCGGCGCAGCACGAAGAGCTCCATCGCCATGCCGACCAGGGCAGCGGCCGCAAGGCCCGCAATGATGGCGATGATCACCGAGCCGGTCTGTGTCGCGGCGAAGGCGGCGGCATAGGCGCCGACCATGTAGAGCGAGCCATGGGCGAGATTGATCACGCCCATGATGCCGAAGATCAACGTCAGCCCGGCAGCAAGCAGGAACAGCATCACGCCGAACTGCAGGCCATTGAGCAGTTGTTCGAGAACGAGGGTCATCGTTGCGGGAACCGGGCAAGCCCGACAAGGGCGCGGGGAACCCTCTCCTGAAAGGAGAGGGCAGGGTGAGGTGTAGGCCGTCGGACCAGCGACGCGAGGGGGAGGGCTGGGTTCAGGCTCATTATGTCTCTCCCGAACACCTCACCCCTGCCCCTCTCACTGATCTCGGGCCTGCCCGAGATCAGCACTTAAGTTGTCGAAGTCGGCAACAGCCGACTTCGATGCAGGAGAGGGGTTCCCTGCGCCCTATCCGTCATGGTCGGTGCGCAAGACGCGTCGGCTCAGAGCTTGCAGTCCTTGGCGTAGGCGTCGCTGTGATTGCTCAGCACCTTGCCAGAGGTCTTCAGCACCGGTGTCCCGTCCGCGCCCTTCTCGACCTTGAGCGCATACCAGTCCTGAACCGGATGCTGGTTCGGGCCGAACTTGAAGGCGCCGCGCACCGACTGGAAATCGGCTTTGGCGAGCGCCTTGCGCAGCGCCGGCACATCGGTCTTGCCGCCGGTCGCCTTCAGTGCCGAGGCGATGGCGAGGGCGGTGTCGTAGCCCTGGCTGGCATAGTAGGTCGGCACGCGGTTATAGGCCTTGGTAAAGGCCTCGACGAAGGCCTTGTTCGAGGCGTTGTCGAAGTCGGTGTTCCAGTGCGCGGTCACGCTGAGGCCGAGCGCGGCCTCGCCTACGGCCTTGAGCGTGGTTGAATCGAGTGAAGGCTCGGCCAGCACCATCGGGGTTTTGCCGAGGAGGCCCGCCTGCTGATACTGGCGCAGGAAGGCGATGCCGAGGCCGCCGGGATGGAACTGGAAGACGACGTCGGGATTGGCCGCGCGGATTTGCGCCATCTCGGGCGCGAAATCGGTCTGATCTAGGCGGGTATAGACCTCGCCGACGACCTCGCCCTTGAACAGGCGCTTGAAGCCGGCGAGCGCATCCTTGCCGGCCTGGTAGTTCGGGGCAAGGATGAACGCCTTTTTATAGCCGAGATTGGTGGCGTGCTGGCCGGCGCTCTCATGCAGGCTGTCGTTCTGCCAGGAAACGACGAAATAGTTCTCGTTGCACTCCTTGCCGGCGAAGTTCGACGGCGCCGCATTGGGGCTGACATAGAGCGCCCCCGCATCGACGATATCGGGCACGGTCGCGCCGGCGACGTTCGAGAAGACGATGCCGGTCATGATCTTGATGCCGTCGGTCTTCAGCATCTTCTCGGCGATCTGCTTGCCCTGGCCGGGCTTCAGCGCATCGTCCTCGACCACGAGCTCGACCGGCACGCCGCCGAGCTTGCCGCCGTTCATGTCGATGGCGAGCTTGAAGGCGTCGCGAATATCCTGGCCGAGATAGCCGCCCGGTCCGGACAGCGTGGTCACCATGCCGATCTTGACCGGTTGCTGGGCGAGAGCGGTCGTGGCGGCAAGGGCAGCCGCAATGCCGAAAAGCAATCCGCGCAGTTTCATCTTGAGCTCCCGTTGTTGTCGTTTTGCCTCTGAGATCATTTTTTGCGCGGCGTTTCTGCGCCGCCGCGCTCAGGTCTTGTGGCGCCGCAGCCTGGCTGCGGCGCCGGAATTCCTCAAAGCGCGACCCAGCCGGCCGGCGGCTTCCTGCCGGGATGGAGGGCGCCGCACTGCTTGCAGGTCCGCGCCTTCTCGTCGGCGAAGAAGGCTTCGTAGAGCGGCGGCAGGTCCTTCACGAGATCCCCGACCTTCAGCTCGATGCGATGCACCAGGCCATTGCACTCGAAGCAGTACCATTCGAAGCCGTCGACCTGGTCGGGGTGGCGCGCCGGCTCGACCACGAGGCCGATCGAGCCCTCCTGCGGGCGCTGAGGCGAGTGGCGCACATGCGGCGGCAGCAGGAAGACGTCGCCCTCGCGGATCGTGACGTCGTAGTGCTTCCCGTCGTCGACCAGCTTGAGCATCATGTCGCCCTTGAGCTGGTAGAAGAACTCCTCCACCGGGTCGTCGTGGAAGTCGGCGCGCTGGTTCGGCCCGCCGACGACCATCACGGTCATTTGGCCGTCGTCGAACACCTTCTTGTTGCCGACCGGCGGCTTCAGCAGGTGCTCGTTCTCTGCGATCCATTTCTTGAAGTTGAAGGCCTTCAGCCGTCCTTCGGTCGCCATATCCGTCTCTCCCGGTTGTTCCATCCTAGCCGCGTTTCAGTCGGCCTTCGCAAGGGCGCGGCCTGCCGCGAGCTTGAGCCCGCAATTCTCGAAAGCCGCGCGCGTTGACGCCTTCTCGGCTTCGGTCAGCTCGAGCAGCGGCGCGCGCACGCGCCCGCCGACCTGGCCGAGCAGTTCCTGCCAGTATTTCTGGTGCGCATGCGGCTTCTCGGCTGGCCGGGTCGTGCGCAGTGCCTCGCGCACTGGATTGAGGCTGTCGCGGATGGCCTGCGCCTTGTCGATCTCGCCGGCGAAGGCAAGATCGGTGTAGTCGCGCATGCGCCGGTCGTTCGCCGTCTGGATCAGGTAGGGCGGCGAGGAGCAGAGATAGACCTGCCAGCCGAGCTCGACGATGTTGTCGAGCCATTCCTCCTCCGAGGCGGTGCTGACCAGGATGCGGTCGCCCGCGAGCCTCGTCAGCTCGGCGTACATGGCGCGCGGCACGCTGTATTTGATCGCGACGACGTTCTCGATGTCGGCGAGGCGGTTGCAGAGCTGCGGGCTCATCAGATAGCCGGAGTCCGGATGGCTCCAGAGCGCGATGCCGATATCGACCTGTTCGGCGATGGTCCGGTAGTACTCGTAGAGCGTCTCGTCCTGCGCCTTGAAGAAGTGCAGTAGCGGCGCATGCACGACGATGTAGTCGGCGCCGACCTGCTGGGCGTGCTTGGCGAGTTCGATGACGACGTCCATGTTCTGGTCGGAGCAGGACATGATCGTCTGCCCGCGGCCGGCGGTGGCCCCGACCGCGAGCTCGAAGCTGCGCTTGCGCTCCTCGACCGACATCGAGAAGAACTCGCCCTGCTTGCCGGCGATGAACAGGCCGTCGATCCCGAGATCCTGCGTCCAGTGCCGGATGTTCTCGCGAAAGCCGTCTTCGTCGATGGCGAGCGACGAGGTGAAGGGTGTCAACGCCGCCGCCCAGATGCCCTTCATATTGGCGCGGGTGTAAGCCTTCGCGTCCTTCCTGGCGTATTTCATCTGAGCTGTCTCCCTGTCGCCCGCCGGTCAAATCGCCATGCGGTGCGAGACGTTCTTGACGATCGTGTAGTGCGAGAGACCCTCGGCGCCGCCCTCGCGGCCGTAGCCGCTGTCCTTGACCCCGCCGAACGGCACCTCGGCGACCGAGGCTTCCAGCGTGTTGATCGAGACATTGCCGGCCTCGATCTCGTCGGCGAGCCGGTCGGCCCGGCTGGCGGAATGGGTGAAGGCATAGGCGGCGAGGCCGAAGGGCAGGCCGTTCGCCTTGGCGATCGCATCGTCCAGCGTCGACACCGGATTGATCACCGCGAGCGGCCCGAACGGCTCCTCGCGCATGACCCTGGCATCATCCGGCACGTCGGCCAGCACGGTCACCGGGAAGAAATAGCCGCGATTGCCGATGCGCTCGCCGCCGGCGAGAACGCGGGCGCCCTTGGCGCGGGCGTCCGCGACCAACGCCTCCATCGCCTCGATGCGGCGATGATTGGCGACCGGGCCCATCTGCGTTGCGGCATCGAGGCCATTGCCGATCACGACCGACCGCGCCTTCTCGGCGAAGGTCCTGGCGAAGGCCTCATAGATCGGTTCCTGCACGAAGAAGCGCGTCGGCGAGGTGCAGACCTGGCCGGCATTGCGCGACTTGCGGATTGCCGAGGCCGTCGCGGCCGCGACCGGATCGACATCGTCGCAGACGATCACCGGGGCATGGCCGCCGAGCTCCATCAGCACCGGCTTCATATGGTCGGCGGCGATGCGCGTCAGGTGCTTGCCGACCGCGGTCGAGCCGGTGAAGGCGATCAGCCGGGTCTGCTCCTGCGGGATCAGGTAGGAGGAGATCTCGGCGGGCACGCCGAAGACGAGGTTGAACACGCCGGGCGGCAGGCCGGCATCGTGCAAGGCGCGGGCGATGTGGAGCGCGCCGGCCGGCGTCTCCTCGGCGGCCTTCAGGATGATCGAGCAGCCTGCCGCGAGCGCGCCGGCGATTTTGCGCGCCGGCTGGCTCATCGGAAAGTTCCAGGGCGAGAAGGCCGCGACCATGCCGATCGGCTGGTGCATCACGACATACTTGATGCCTGGCTCGCTCGGGATCACCCTTCCATAGGTGCGCTGGCCCTCGGCTGCGTCCCATTCGAAGAACTCACAGCCCCTGATCACCTCGAGCTGCGCCTGGAGGAAGGGTTTGCCATGCTCGAGCGTGATCGCATGGGCGATCTCGTCGATACGGGCGCGCATCAGCGCCGCGGCCTTGAGCATGATTTCGCCACGGGCACGCGGCGAGGTCCGGCTCCAGACCCTGAAGCCCTCCTTGGCCGCAGCCAGCGCATCGTCGAGATCGGCACGGCCAGCGACAGGAACAGAACCGATCACGCTCTCATCGGCCGGATTGAGCACGGGCAGGCTGCTGGAGGTCTTGCGCCAGGCGCCGCCGATATAGAGCTGGAGGTCGGGATAGGCGGTCATGGAGAGCCTCGAACGGAGCGGCCAAGGGCGCGATGTCGAGGCATGATGGTTGCGGCGATCGTCATATGGAATTCAGCTTATTTGTCTGAATTCATACGACATGCTTATAAATCGGTATGGCAGTCACCTTGCGGCAGATCCAGGCCTTCCTCGCCGTCGCCGAACTCGGCACCTTCACCAAGGCGGCGGAGCGCCTGCACATGGCGCAACCGGCGCTGTCGCAACTGGTTCGCGATCTGGAGCAGGCCCTCGGCATCCGCCTGTTCGACCGCACGACACGTCGGGTCGAGCTGACGGAAGGCGGACGGGAGTTCCAGGGCGCATCGGCCAAGATCGTCCACGATCTCGACCTCGCCATCCAGAATGCCAACGATCTCGCCGAACGTCGGCGCGGCCGGATCACCGTGGCAGCCCCGCCGCTGCTGGCGGCGGCGATCCTGCCCGAGGCGATTGCGGAGATGCGCGAGCGTTTTCCCGGCGTGCAGGTCGGGGTGCTCGATGCGCGTACCGAGACGATCATCGAGGCCGTCAGGACGAGCCGCGTCGATTGCGGCCTTGGCACCTTCGCTGCGGTCGAGGACGGCATCGAGCGCATCCCGATGGCGCGCGACAATCTGATGCTGTTCTGCAGCCCCGGCAGCCGCTTCGCAGGCGCGACGGTCGATTGGCGCGAGCTGCAAGGCGAGCCGCTGATCACACTGACCCGAGACAGCGGCATCCGGCTCCTGGTCGAGGTCGCCTATGAGACGGTCGGCATTCCGCTGCTGCCGGCCTATGAGGTGTCGCAGATCACGACGGCGCTGGCGCTGGTCGAGGCCCGTCTCGGCGTCGCCGTGCTGCCGACCTATGCGCGCGCTGCCGCGCCGCATCGCAGAATCCTCGCCCGGCCGCTGTCGAATCCGGCGATCGCCCGGGATATCGTGATGATCCGGCCGAGCGGGCGTTCCGTATCGCCCGCACTGGCTGCATTCGAGGCAATTCTGCGCCGGTATGCCCGCCGGCTCGCACCGACCGATGTCGACTGAGTTCGAAGTCGTCAGGGCAGATGCAATTCACGCCGATGTGAGGCCACCGCGCGAAATATCGATCTTCTGAGGGCTTTTGCAGAACCATCGGGTTCGACAAGAGAACGCCCGATGTCTGGCGTGGCCAATTGCCGGCTCGCCCAGATGCTGGCGCCCATTTCCAGGCATTGGCCAAATTCCGACGCGGTCCGGCAAAGCTGACATCCAGGCCAGAATGACCTTGAAGCCTCCCGATAGGCCGTGCCGATGTTCAAAGCACTCATCTTAGAACGGTATGTCGATCCAACACATATTGCTCTTTCATTCTAATTTATTCCAATGATTTCCATTCATATCAAAGGTGTATCTGCGGTATTTCTGCTTATCTCACGCCGCAATTGTCTGCCTGATCATTAAAATCTTCGCCATCATTTGTTGGGCGGAGTTGCCGCGCGGGGGGAGTGCCCATGAGCGATCTCGCAGCGGCCGGGTCTCGAACTGACGAGGGGCAAGCCTATCGCATCGCGATCGACGAGAGGCAGCATCTCGCGGGCCGGATGTGGCGGAAGCAGCCTGACCTCGGTGCCCCCGAACATTGCGCCGGCGGGCTTGCGCGGGCGTGTGCCGGCTCCGAGCCTTCGATGAGGCCGCCTTTGCTTGCCTCGGGACGTGGACGCCGTGAGGTCCCCTCCTCGTCCTCCGGCCCGCCGGCCGCGCTCATCCCCTCTGCGTCTCGCTTCCCCAAGCGTCGCACACCAGCGTCGGAGCTGCCACTATGAACGCCGTTACGCCGAACGCCCCTCTCGCCATCCCTCTTGCGGTCGTGACCCAGCGGATCTGGCTGGAGTGCAAGAGGGCGCCGGACAGCTCCGCCTATTTCGTGCCGTTCGTCTACCGCCTCGCTGCGAACGTCGATCCGCAAAGGCTGGAACAGGCGCTGCGCGCGACGGTGGACGCCCATCCGGCGCTGCGCTCGGTGGTGACCGAGGTGGACGGCAAGCCGTTCCAGGTCGTCAAGGAGACGCCGGCCCAGGTGCTGGAGTACGCGGACAGCTGGGAATGGGCGATCACCAAGCCGTTCGACATGGAAAACGGCCCGCTGTTCCGCTTCGTGCTCTGCAACGACATCTTCGTCGTCAACGGCAGCCACCTCATTCTGGACGGCGGCTCCATCCTGCTGCTGCTGGAGGAGGTGAGCGCCCGCTATCACGGCCGGGCCGTGACGGAACCGGGGCCGGGTCCCGAAGCCTGGCGCGCGCATGAGACCGCCTATCTGGAGAGTCCGGAGCGCGAGGCCGACAGGGCCTATTGGGCGGGGACGCTGGCGCAGTCCGATTTCCGCGCCGGCCTGCCGACAAGGCGTGAGAGCTATGCCGGCGAGCAGGACGGCAACCTCTATTTCTCCCTGCGCCTGCCGCAGATGAATGTGAGCCCGTTCATCACCACGCTCGCCCTGATCCAGGCGCTAATCCACCGCTATACCGAGCAGGAGATGGTGGCGGTGCTCTATCCCACCGATCTGCGCGGCAAGGAGTTCGCGCGGTCCATGGGTTCGTTCGTCAACTCGCTGATCGCGACTGCGAGCTTTACGCCCGAACTTTCCTTCGCGCAGCTCGTGGCGCAGGTGCAGGAGCAGCGGCGGGCAACCCGCGCGCATGACCGTCTGTCGTTCCAGGAGGTGATCGCGGGCCTGCGCAAGGCGCGGCCCTCGGACGCGGTCCAGCTACCAAACGTTTCGGTCTCCTGGGCGAAGCCGCTCTGGCCGTTCGAACTCGGGACGCCGCTGCCGCTCGAGACCGTGGATTGCCAGAACGACCTCTTGTTCCTCGCGTTCGCCGAAGGGGACCGGCTCGATTTGCGCCTGCAATACAGCGCCCGCCAGTTCACCCGCCGCTTCGTGGAGGAGATTGCGGCGCATCTCTCGGTCCTGGCCGATCTCGTCGCCGCTGAGCCGCATGCGCCGCTCTCGAAGCTGATGCTCGCAACTCCCGCCGAAGTCGAGCGCATCGAGCGTGACTGGACACCGGCGCCCGCGCCGCGCAGCGATCTGCAATTGCTCCACGACGCCTTCTCCGACTGGGCCGAGCGGCAACCCGCGGCTCCGGCCCTGCTGACGCGCGAGCGGGTGATCAGCTATGGCGAGATGGAGCGGCTGACCAACCGCATCGCCCACGGCCTGCGCCGCCGCGGCGTCAAGCCGAACACGCTGGTCGGCGTGATGATGGAAAAGGGCTGGGAGCAGGCGGTGGCCTGCATGGCCATCCTGAAGGCGGGCGGCGGCTATCTGCCGATCAATGCCGGCTGGCCGGCCGAGCGCATGGACGCCGTGATCTCCCAGGGCGATGTCGCGGTGGTTTTGTCCCAGAAGCGGGTTGTGGAGCGCCTCGGCCGTCCCGGGCTCGCGGTCGACGACCAGGCCTTGTGGGCGGGCGAGCCGGACACGCGTCCGACCTCGGTCAACGCGCTCGGCGACATCTGCTATGTGCTGTTCACCTCGGGCTCGACCGGCAAGCCGAAGGGCGTGACGCTGACCCATTTCAGCGTGATGAACACACTGCGCAATGCCAATGAGGAACATCGCGTCGGTCCCGGCGACCGTTCTCTGCAGCTCTCCGATTTCGCCTTCGACCTCTCGGTCTACGACATCTTCGGCATGCTCTCGGCCGGCGCCGGGGTGGTGATCCCCGACGAGAACCGTCATCTCGAGCCGCTCCACTGGGTCGAGATCGCCCGCCAGCATCAGGCCAGCATCTGGACCAGCGTTCCCATGTATGTGGACATGTGGGCGCAGTCGGGCGAGCCGATGCCGAGCATGCGCGTGTTCATGATGGGCGGCGACAAGATTCCCGTCGACCTGCCGGAGCGCATTCGCCAGCTCGCCCCTGATGCGGTGCTCTGGAGCGTCGGCGGACCGACCGAGACCTCGATCATCTCCAACTGGTACCGAATCGGAGAGGTCGATCCGATCTGGACCACCATCCCCTATGGCCGGGCCATGCTGAACCAGAAGATGCTGGTGCTCGATTCCGGCCTGAACCAGTGCCCGCCCTTCATGCCGGGCCGGATCTTCATGGGCGGGGTCTGTCTGGCGCGCGGTTATTGGAAGGATCAGGAAAAAACCGACGCCGCCTTCGTCACCTACCCGGCCACCGGGGAGCGCATCTACTACACCGGCGATCTCGGCCGCTGGTTGCCGGACGGCCAAGTCGAGTTCCTCGGCCGCGCCGACTTCCAGGTCAAGATCAACGGTTTCCGCATCGAGCTCGGCGAGATCGAGGGGGCGATCCAGTCGCTGCCCGGTGTGAAGGCCGCGATCGTGGACGGCCAGGAGCAGCCGGATCGGAAGGGCAAGTTCCTGGTGGCCTATGTGGTCTCCAGCACGCCGCTCGACGCCGCCGAGATGCGCGCAGCGCTGCAGGACCGGTTGCCCTACTACATGATCCCGCGCGTGTTCGCGCAGCTCGACCGGATTCCGCTTTCGGCGAATGGCAAGGTCGACCGCAAGTCGCTGCCACGAGTCGAAGTGGCCCGCACGGCCGATGATCTGCCCTATGTGGCGCCGCGGACGCCGATCGAGGCTGCGCTGGTCGACGTCTGGCAGTTCGTGCTGGAGCACGAGCCTATCGGCATTCACGACAATTTCTATGCGCTTGGCGGGGATTCCCTGCTCGCCGTCCTGCTGGGCATCAGGGCGCGGGAGGCGGGCGTGCCGTTCGACCCCGCCACGCTGCAGCGCACGCCCACCATCGCCGAGCTGGCACAGAGCCTGACGCCCGCCCGCAAGGTGGAGACGGGCATGGCGACCGGCGAGGTGCCGCTCTCTCCCATGCAGCGCTACTACTTCTCCTGGGCGACGGAACGGCCGGAGCAGTTCAACGTCTCGGCCGTCTTCCGCTGCGCGGTCGAGGCGGATCGCCTGAGGACGGCGCTCGCGAAGCTGGTCGCCCATCACGACGCGCTGCGCCTGAGATACGACGGCGCGCGCCAGTTCTACGCCGAGGACGAGGTCGAGGTGCCGCTCGAATGCGCCGACATCCCGCTGGCCGAAGTCGGCGCGCGGGCGGCGCGGATGCAGGAGACCCTCGACATTGCGCGGGGACCGATCATGCGCGCGGGACTGTTCAACACCGAGGACGGACAGCGCCTCGTGCTGATCTGCCATCACCTGGTGACCGACGGCCTGTCCTGGGGCGCGCTGGTTTCGGATCTCCAGCGCGCCTATCTCGGCGAGGCGCTGCCACCCTCGGGCGGATCCTACAAGGGCTGGGTGGAGGAGCTGATCGCCTTCGCCAGCAGCCCGGAAGCCGAAGCGCAGCTGCCTTTCTGGCTCGGCCAGCAGGGGCCGACTTTCGGCGCCGACAATGAGCGGCCGGGCGCGCGCCAGAGGGACATCGTCACCTATGAGAGCGATATGTTGGACGCCGTGCCGCCCAACGCCTACGAGCGTGTCGCCGCGGCGCTCCTGGAGGCGACCGGTCAGGACCGCCTGATGCTGCATGTGGTGGGCCATGGGCGCGAATCGGTGGTGGGGGAGAGCGATCCCACCCGGATCTGCGGCTGGTTCACCAGCCATACGCCGATTGTGCTCTCGGGCGGGCTGAAGGATGTGGCCGGGCAATTGCGGGCCATGCCGGATCACGGCATCGCCCATGGCGCGCTCAGGGCCTATCACCCGCGCGGAGCGGAGCTGGCCGGGCAGGACCAGGTCAAGATCCTCTACAACTTCTTCGGCGAGACCTGGGACAGCAGCTTCCGGGGCGCGGTCTTCGAGAAGCCGGAAGACGAGCTGCTTTATCTGAAGAACCACGCCCATGCGGATAACCCGGCGGATTTCCGGCTTTATCTGATGGCTATCATCACCGAGGGCCGGCTCAAGGTCCGCTTCCAGTATTCCGCCATCAACTACGATGCGGAGGCGATCCGGGACCTCGCCGACCGGATGCGGACCAGCCTGCTGGCGCATGCTAGCGAGCCTGTCGGCGCGTCGGCATGATCGCGCTCTATCTGTTGATCCTGGTCGACTCGATCAGCGCGACGATCATCATCCCGCTGCTCGGCCCGCTCTTGATCGACCAGGCGACGCTGGTGTTCCTGCCGGAGGCCTCGCTGCCGCTGCGCAATTTCGTCAGCGGCCTTCTGGTGGCGACCTATGTCCTCCTGATGCTCTACATGGCCCCGGTGCTCGGCCGGCTGTCGGACCAATGGGGGCGCCGGCCCGTACTGCTGCTCTGCGCGGCCGGGCTGCTGCTGGGCAACATCCTCGCCGGGCTGGCGATCGAGTTCGGCAGCCTGGCCTTGCTGTTCCTGGGGCGAATGATCGGCGGGGCGACGGCTGCGGCGCAATCGACCGCCCAGGCGGCGCTGGTCGACCTCGGCGGCAACAAGGCCCGGCTGCTGAGCTACAGCATGCTGTTCTCCTCGCTCGGCTTCGTGCTCGGACCGGTGCTGGCGACGGGCCTCTCCCAGGTCTCCTTCGCGGCGCCGCTGCATTTCTGCACCATTCTGACCGTGATCGCGCTCCTGCTCCTCGCCCGCTACCGCGAGGAGCCTGCCGCCGAGCGGCGGATCGACTGGTCCAGCATCTCGCTATGGGAAGGGGTGCGCTGCTTCCGGGACGCGGCGGGAGACGGGCTCGTGCGCGGCATCCTCGGCTGCTTCATCCTGATGCAGGTCGCCTGGGGCGGCTTCTTCGTCTTCGTCTCGGTCTATCTCATGGAAGCCCCGAGCCTCGATCTGACCCTGTCCGAGGTCGGCGTGTTCATGGCGATCATCGGCATCGGCTTCTGCGTTTCCAACGGGCTCGTCCAGCCGATCCTGGCCGAGCGTTTCGAGATGCGAACACTGGCGGTGGCGGGGCTCGGGCTGAATGCGGCGACCATGGTGCTGTGCCTGATGGCGACCTCGGCCTATCAGGTCTATGCCGCCGGGCTGATGGCGGGCATCACCATCAACATCGCCTATCCCTCGATCGTCACCATGCTGTCGGACCGGGTGACGCCCGAGCGGCAGGGCTGGATCCTCGGCATGGTAGGGTCGGCGGCAGCGATGGGCTGGACCATCTCCTCCGTCGTATCCGGCGGGCTGGGCGGGCTGGGGCATGCGCTGCCCATCGTTCTAGCCGCGGCCCTGATGGCCTGTGCCGCGCTGGCGATGACGATGGCCGGAGCCGGCTGGCGCAATCTTTCGGAGGCGCAGGGAGAGCTCGATTGATGGAGCGGTCCGCTGTTTCGAAACGGCCGTGTCCAGGAAGGCTGCGGTTTCCCGGGTGGCGGCGGGAGAGCGCCGCCACCCTCGAGCGCCGCGCCGTTACACGAGCGTGATCGCGTCGTAGCCGAGCGCGTCGTTGATGTCCTCGATCGACGTGAAGGTGCCACCGCCGCTGACGCCGTCGATCTGGATCGTGCCGAAGCCGAAATCCAGAACCACGCTCGCGCCGGAATCGTCGACCGTCACCACGGTTGTCTCCGGATCGAGAACATCGACCTGGATCACATCCTCGTCCTCGACGTCGAGATCGGTGACCTCGTCATCGCCGAACGGATTGTCGGCCCCGTCACCGAAATAGAAGGTGTCGGTGCCCTGGCCACCCGTCAGCAGGTCGTCGCCCTCCTCGCCATAGAGGTCGTCGGCCCCGTTGCCGCCATCGATCTCGTCATCGCCTTCGCCGCCATGCAGTTCGTCGCTGCCGGCATCGCCGCTGATCGTATCGTCATCGGCATCGCCCCACAGGGTGTCGTTGCCGCCGCCGCCGGTCATCTCGTCGTCGCCGTCCCCGCCATAGCCGGTGTCGCCACCGGCGGCGCCGCTGATCGTATCGTCACCGTCGTCGCCGTTCAGCGTATCGGCGCCCGAGCCGCCGTCCAGCGTGTCATTGCCGTTGCCGCCACTGATGTCGTCGACGCCGGCCCCACCATTTAGGGTGTCGCCGCCGCCGCTGCCACTCAGGGTGTCGTCTCCGTCGCCGCCGTCCAGGGTATCGGCCCCGGCGCCGCCTTCCATCGTGTCGTCACCGTCGTCGCCATTCATGGTGTCGCTGCCGGTGCCGCCATTCATGGTGTCATCGCCGTCGCCGCCGCTCATCGTGTCGTTTCCGCCGGCGCCGTTCATCACGTCGTTGCCGGCATCGCCATTCACCGTGTCGTTGCCGGCGCCGCCATCCATCGTGTCGACGCCGTCGCCGCCATTCAGTGTGTCGACGCCTGCGCCGCCATTCACGACGTCGTCGCCGTCGCCCCCGTCAGCGGTGTCGTCGCCGGTGCCCCCGTCGATGACATCGTTGCCGGCATCGCCGTAGAGAGTGTCGTCGCCGGCGTTGCCGTTGACGACGTCGTTGTCGTCGCCGCCGCTGATCGTGTCGTCACCGGCATTGCCGTTCAACGTGTCGATGCCGACGCCGCCCTGAATATCGTCGTCACCGGCTCCGCCATTGACGAGATCGTTGCCGCCATCGGCATCGATCGTGTCATTGCCGGCGAACCCGTTGATGACGTCGTCGCCCGCGGTGGAAGGAGGAGGGATGATATCGTCGCCGGGCGTACCATTGATGACTGCCATAACAGTTCTCCCTGTTGCGAAATCAGCCCTCGTTTGGGCGCAGGACTGCGACTGCGCGTAGTCTTGCGCATCAAGATCGATCGTCGGGGATCGAGCATGTCTACGAGGGCACGGGACGCTACGGAGAGGCAGAGTGTGCCGCAATCCCCATTTGGAGACAAAACGCCGCGCAAGCCGGCTCTATTCTGACTGCGTGCCTCGAAGTCTTTTGGTTCAACTTCGAACCCGCAAGCATTACACGCGCGCCGCCTGCGTGCGCGTGGCTCATCGTGCTGGACGCGACCAGCCTCGCCAAGCTGCCCAGCCGGGAGCCGTCGGAATGGCGAACCCCTGGTCGCGTCCCATCCAGAGGCGATTTCTGTCACCAAATGGGGATTATGCTCGCGGACGGCCTTCCCTAGCCTCGCCTGACGGCGTCAAGGCCGTCTCCGGCCGGCAGCGAAGCGGGCCAATCGGCACGCTCGATGTTCGCGGCAATCCACAGTGGCGTGGGCTGGAAATCTGGGGAGGCGAAGTCATGGCGATGGCGTTGCTGACGGCGATACGGTCGCCGGGATCGGCCTTCTTGCAAAGCCAGGGCTCGTCGCCCGGCCTCCGAGGCGGATGGCTCTGGTCGAAATCGCGATGCGGGATCTCCTGAAGGCCAAATGGCGCCTTGCTCTCTGCCACCGGAGCGAGATCCAGGCCGAATGTCGGCCGCTCCCAGGCGGCATCAAGCTCCGGTACTGCTCCATCAACGCTTCTTCCCATCCGAGGACACATGTCCGACGTGTCTGCGAGCCGCACCGCTTCCGCGTTTCGCGCCAGAAGCACCGCCGAGACCGCCGTATTGAGAGGTCGCGCTCTGATCCTGGCGATACCGGGACGGCAGGCCCTGCTATGGGTCGTCGTCTTCAGCATCGCGATCAATGTGCTCCTGCTCATCCTGCCGTTCTATTCGATCCAGGTCTTCGACCGGGTGATCACGAGCGGCAGCGTGGAGACTCTGATCGGACTGACGGTCCTCGCCGTCGTGACTCTCGGCTTCAGCGCCTGCTTCGACGTTCTGCGAAGCCGCCTGCTCGGCCGTTTCGCCGTGCGCTTCGAGCAATTGCTCGCGCCCCTCGTGCTCAAGGCCTCGATCATCGATCCGGCGAGGCGGAGCGAGGCGGGAAGCCATGACATGGTCCGGGTGCGCGAGCTCAGGAACATGCTGTCGAGCGGGACCGCCACCACCCTGATCGACGCGCCGTTCCTGCCGGCCTTCGTCGTCGTGCTCTACCTCATTCATCCCTGGTATGGGACGATTGCGCTGGTCGGCTCCCTGCTGCTGCTGCTGCTGGCGCTGGCGAGCGGCCACGTTGCACGCGCCGAGCTGGCGCAGGCGTCCGGGACTGCTCAGCGCACCCAGCGCACCCTCGACGGCATCGTTCGACATGCCAATCTCGTGCGCGCAATGGGCTGGACGCAAGGCGCGATCCGAGAGTTCTTCCGGCTCAACGACGAGGCGCTGGTGCCGGTGGTCAAGGCGAACGAGCGGGTCGCTCTGATCGCGGCGGTCGCGCGCACGGTCAGGATCGTTCTCCAGGTCGCGGCGATCGGGGCCGGAGCCTGGCTCGTGCTGCAGAACGAGGTGCTGAGCGGCAGCCTGATGGCCAGCTCCATCCTTACCGCCCGCACGCTGGCGCCGATGGAGCATCTCGTCGCCGGCCTCCGCACGCTGACCTCGGCGCGCGATTCCTGGGGTCACATCCGCGCCGCCGCCGCCGCGGCCTTGATGAGCCAGCGACGAACGCTCCTGCCCCCGCCGCAAGGCGCGCTCGATGTCAGCGCCGTCACCTTTCGCATCCCGAATGCGCGACGTGCGGCCCTCGCAGGCATCAGCTTCCGCTGCGTTCCCGCGAGCGTCGTGGTCGTCATCGGCCCGACGGGTGCCGGCAAGTCGACGCTCCTGCGCATGATCGCAGCTCTCGAAAAGCCGACCTCGGGCACGATCCGGCTGGACGGGGCCTCGCTCGACCATTGGGATGCCGATCAGCTCGGCCGCTATGTCGGCTACCTGCCACAGGACGTCGAGCTGATCGGCGGCACCGTCGCCGAAGCGATCGCCGGCTTCGATGAAACCGCGACGGACGAGGATATCGTCGCTGCCGCCAGGCAGGCGAACGCTCACCAGATGATCCTGGCGCTGCCGAACGGCTATGAGACCGAGATCGGCCGGGACGGCAACAAGCTCTCCGGCGGGCAGCGCCAGCGCATCGGATTGGCTCGCTCCTTGTTTGGCAGGCGCAAGCTGATCCTGCTCGACGAGCCCAACTCCAATCTCGACCCGGATGGCGAGGAGGCCCTGTGCCGGGCGATTAGGGAGGCGAAGGCGCGCGGCATGACCCTTGTCATCGTCACGCATCGCCCGAGACTGTTCACGGTTGCCGACCAGATCCTGTTCCTGCGCGACGGCGTCCAGGTGGCCTTCGGCCCGCCCGACGAAGTCCTCCCGCAGGCGATGGCCGGGGCCACGCCAATGCGACCTTCACGTCCTGTCGCCACGGAGAAAGCCAGGCCCGACATCATCGAGGGGAGGGGCTGATGGCGTCCGGCGTCGATCTCGGGCCTCGGGCGCGATGGCTGCCGAGCGTCGTGCAGGACGACCTACCCGTCATGGTGCCGCGAACCGTGAAGGGGCAGGTGGAGGCAGTGCCGGAGCGTCCTCGGACCGAGACCGGGCCACTCGTCCTGTGGGGCGCCGCGCTGATTGTCCTGCTCTTCGGCATCTTCGGCATCTGGGCCGGCACGGTGCCACTCGCCAGCGCGGTGATCGCGCCCGGCGTGGTGAAGGTGCTGTCCCAGCGGCGTTCCGTGCAGCATCTCGAGGGCGGAATCGTCAAAGCGCTCTTCGTTCGGGAAGGCGAGCAGGTCGAGCGCGACCAGCTCCTTGCCCGGCTGGACACGACCCAGATCGAAGCCAATCTCGGCGTGCTCGAAACCAAGCTCTTTGCCGATCTCGCCATGGAGGCCCGGCTGGAAGCAGAGCAGGCCGGAGCTGCAGCGGTTTCGTTTCCCGATGAGCTGAAAGCGGACCCGATCCCTCCCGATGCGCAGGCCTCGGTGGCAACTCAGCTGGCAGAGTTCGCGGCGAGGCGGGACTCGCTGCAAGGCGAGCGTCACCTCATCGACCAGCAGATCCTGCAGCTGGAGGATGGTATCCGCGGACTCCAGAGCAGCTCTAGCGGGCTTGAACGCCAGCTCGCCTTCCTCCGCGAGGAGATCAAGGATTCGGACTTCCTCCTCGCCAAGGGGCTGGCCCGAAAACCCAAGGTTCTGGCGCTCAAGCGAGCCGAGGCCGACGCTGAAGCCCAGATTACGACGAATGCTTCCTCGGTGGCCCAGTCTCGGGGCAAGATCGCCGAACTGGAGAACAAGCGCCGGCAACTCGTCCTGACCTGGATCGAAGACATCGCAAAGCAGCGTCACGCGGCCCGCGAGCGGATCGCCGACACGAGGCATCGCATCACGGCGGCTCGCGATATACTCCATCGGAGTGAGGTCCGGGCCCCCGAAAGAGGTATTGTGGTCGGCCTCAACATGCGGAGCTTGAACGCTATACTCCCGCCGCGCGAAACGCTGCTCGACATCGTTCCGACGCAAGATCGCCTGATCGTAGAGGGTGAGGTCAAGCCCACCGACCGCAACGAGGTGCGCGTCGGGCAGCCGGCTCGCGTGCAGATTCTTGCCTTCAGCACCAGGCGCTCTCCGATGTTCAGCGGTGCCGTCACCATGGTCACAGCCGATGCGCTCATCGAACCGAGGTCAGGAAAGGCGCTGTACAAGGCCGAGGTCGATCTTCAGCAAACGCCGGAACTCTCCGCCTATGTCTCTGCTCTTCAACCGGGAATGCCGGTCGAGATCTTCATCCAGACCGGTCAGCGAACTTTCGCGGACTATCTGCTGCAGCCGTTGATGCTCCGTGTCCGGCGCGCATTCAAGGAGAACTAAACGTCACGGCCGGGGGTAAACGAGCGAGGGAGGGCCCGATGCTGCGGGACGATTCCAGCACGCCGGCACGACCAGGCAGAACTGCAATGCTTCTGGCTCTCGATGCCTTCGGGCGAGCCATGCTCGGTCTGCTCGAATGCAAGCGATGTTTCGCGCTGTCGCTCGCCCGATCGAGCGGATTCGCCGGACAGGCCGTCCGTGTCGGGTTCGACAGCAAGGTTCAACCATCTGCAGACGTCATCACGCGCCTGACGCAGCGGCCGGATTGGCATGGCCAGAGTCTCTTTGCGGTCGATCCCGCCGACAGGCTCGTCAGGGAACTGCTCGGCAGGGAGCAGGACGAGCCCGTGCATGCCCTGGCGGGTCGCCTGCCGGGCGGCGATGGCAGCGATCTGATCTTCCTGGCAGGCTGGCGATCGCGTCCTCTGTCAGCCGACGAGATCGTCTGCGTTTCGCGGGCCGCCAGCGTCATATGGGCGACGACGCTCGGCTTCACACTGCATCGCTCAGACGATCTGAGCCTCGATGCACTGCTCGAGGAACTGGCCTTTCCAGCCTTTACGGTCGACCACCGATTGAGGGTTCTGGAAACGAACGATGCGGGCCGGCAACTGCTTCTGGCGCAGGCTCCGGTTCGCCTCGATCATGGGGCCCTCGTCGGCCCGAACGCGCTCGTCAACACACTGCTGCATCAGGCTCCGCGCGATGCGGCTCCCCTTCGCTGCGGGCGCGTCTGGACGAACACGATCATTCCCCTGTCCACGGACCATCGCGCCTTCGCGTTCGCCTGGATCGGCGCTGCGCCGACCAGGCAGCATCTGGATCGCCTGCTCGTCATCATCCCCCAGATCGACCCGGCTGCGGGGGCCAAGCGGATCGCGACCGCCTTCGGCTTGCCCTGGGCCGAGGAAAGGATCGTCCAGCGCATCCTGCGGGGGGAGCCGCCATGGAGAATCGGCCAGGCCCTGGAACTGACGGAAGCCACGGTCAGGACCTATATCAAGCGGATCATGCTGAAGCTCGGTATCAATCGCCAGATCGAGTTCTTTCTGCTCTATATTCTGACATCGTCGCCTTTCGTCGATGGCTATCGCGACCAGATCGTCCCGGGCGAAATCGGCGCCGGTCGATTACCGGCAAAGCTGGATCGCTTCCGGCACGAAGGAGCCTGAAGGCATGTTCTGGACGCGCCGCCTTCCTGCCGCCGGGCTCGTCCTTTTCGTCTGCACGGCAGGAGCTGGAGCCGAAGAACCTCCGCTCTTCGGCATGCCGGTCGCATGCGAGCTCGGGCGCAACTGCTTCATCCAGAACTATGTCGACGCCGACCCGTCCGGTTCGGCCAGGGACTACAGCTGCGGCACACTCTCCTATGACGGCCATAACGGGACGGATATCCGCCTGCCGACGATGGAGACACAGCGGGCCGGCGTCGACGTGCTGGCGGCGGCTCCCGGCCGCGTTCTGCGGCGGCGGGACGGCGTGGCCGATGTATCCGTCCGCGAAGCCGGTCGGGACGCGGTCAAGGGTTCGGAATGCGGCAATGCCCTGGTGATCGGGCATGCCGATGGCTGGGAAACGCAATACTGCCACATGGCCCGGGGCAGCCTGCGCGTCGCCGTCGGTGATCGGGTCGAGTCCGGTCAGCCGATCGGGCGGATCGGGCTGTCGGGCCTGACCGAGTATCCGCATCTGCATTTCATCGTCCGCCACCGCGGCGAGATCGTCGATCCCTTCGCGTATGGGGCGTCGCCGGACTCGTGCGGGGCGGGGCGGATGCTCTGGCAGCCTGCTCTGCGATCTTCGCTCGCCTACGAGCCGCGACGGGTCCTGAACGCCGGCTTTGCCACCGCTCCCCTGACGATGACGGCGGTGGAGGCCGCAGATGGCCGGGGGAAGCAGCCGGATGCCGATGCGCCCGCGCTCGTCGCCTATGTCCGTGGGATCGGACTCAAGAAGGGCGACGTCCAATCGCTGGTCCTGCAGGGCCCGGCGGCCGGGCGTGTCGCCCGGAACGATGCCCGGCCGCTTGAGCGAAACCAGGCGCAGACCCTGATCTTCTCAGGCCTGAAGAAGCCGGAGGCCGGCTGGGAACGAGGTCTTTATCGCGCCAATTATACGGTGCTGCACGAGGGGAAGGTGGTCCTGAAGCAGGATTTCGATATCCAGCTCCAATAGGGCGGTTCCTGGCCACGGCCGGTTTGATCTGTGATGGTCTTTGGCTTGTTCTAACGACGAGACCGTCGCAATCACAGTGACATCAGGGCGACCAGGACCGGGCCCCAGGCCGTCAGCAGAATGTTCCCGATCGCGTAGGGCACGGTGTAGCCGAGTGCCGGGATGCTGCTTTGAGCCTCGTCCTGGACCGCGCGCAAGGCCGCAGTGATGGTGCCGGCGCCTGCGCAGGCGCCGAGCACGATCAACGGGTCCATCCTCAGGACATAGCGTCCGAACAGGATGCCAACCACGTGCGGCAGCAGGGCCGAGACCAGGCCGACGGCCGCGAGGCTGATGCCCGTCGCCTTCAGGCCGGCGACGAAGCTCGGGCCGGCTCCGAGGCCGACGACACCGATGAACACGCAGAGCCCGACGGTATCGAAGATCCAGATCGCCGGTTCGGGAATGCGGCCGAAGAAGGGATAGGCCGAGCGCAGCCAGCCGAAGACCAGCCCCATGAACAGGGCGCCGCCGCTGGCGGTCAGCGTCAGTGGGATGCCCAGCACAACGACCGAGAGCAGGCCGAAAAGGCCGCCCAGGAAGATGCCCAGTCCGACGAAGACCATGTCGGTCGCCGCCGTGCGCCTGTCGGGATAGCCGATCACAGCGGCGGCGCGTTCGACCTCCGCCATCGGCCCCATCAGGGACAGGACGTCGCCGCGATTGAGGCGTGTGCTCGGGATCACCGGCATCGCGATGCCCGAGCGCGTCAGCTTGGCGAGGAAGACGCCGCGCGCGAGCTGGTCCTCCGCCAACTCCGCCAGCGACCTGCCGTCGAGCTGACGACTCGTCACGATCACGTCCAGCGCTTCGAGCGGAATGTCCAGCAGCTCCGGATCGGAGACTTCAGGCCCAATCACATCGCCGCGGGCGGCGTGCACTTCGAAGCGCGCCATCACGGCGATGATGTCCCCGGCCCGGATCCGGTGCGGCGAGGCAAGGTCGAAAAGCGTGTCGCCGCTGCGGCCCCGCAAGACGAAGACGCGGGATTGCTTCGGCATCGCCTCCAGCTCGGCGATGGTCTTGTCCAGGAGCGCCGGATTCTCGACGCGATAGGCCCGGACATCGAACAGGCGTGCGGCGGAGACGATGCCCTCGGATTCAGTGGAGGTCGCGGCCTTTTCGGAGCGTGTCGCCATGGCCGCTTCGCGCAGGTCGATCCCCATCAGCTTCGGGCCGACCTTAGGCAGGAACCAGACGAGGGCGGCGGTGCCGATCAGATAGGTCACGGCATAGGCGACGGGGATGTTGTTGACGAGCGCCGTGCGTTCCGCCTGCGGAAGATCGAGCCGCTGGATCGCCTCGCCGGCGGTGCCGATCACGGTGGATTCCGAGAAGGCCCCGGCCAATAGCCCAGCGGCGGTGCCGATGTCGTAGTTCAGCAGTTTTGCGAAGGTCAGCGCCGTGAGCAGGCAGGTGACGCATAGCACCACGGTCAAGGCCACCTGCGGCAAGGCATCCTTCTTCAAGGCGCGGAAGAATTGCGGCCCGACCTTGTAGCCGGTGGTGAACAGGAAGAGGTCGAAGAAGACCGCCTTCACCACCGTCGGCACCTTGATGTCGAGCTGGCCGACCAGGACCCCGGCCAGAAGGCAGCCGACGACGACGCCGAGGCTGAAGCTGCCGAACTTCAGCTTCCCGATCAGGAAGCCGAGCGCGACCGTCAGGAAGACGGCGAGCTCGGGATTGTTGCGCAGTGCTGCGACGACGAAATCCATGGCCGAACTCGCTGTTGGTCAGCCAAATCCGCTCGGGTCTCCCGCTCGCCGAAAGGCGCGCGGGAGGGGGTGATCTGCCGTCACGCCTTTGCAGTGGCGCTGCTGGCGCCTTCAGGTCTTCTGCTTGAGCGCAAGGTTGTAGGCGTCGAAGGCCTGCCGGTAGCCGCGTGCCACGGCGCGCGTCGCTCGGCCGATCTGCCCGTAGACCTCGTCGTCGAGATTGGCGAAGGAGACGCGGACCGACCAGTCCGGAGCGTGGAAGCCGCCGCCATTGAGCAGCACGATGCCGTGGTCCTCGGCGAGCCGGAACACGATGTCGAGCGGGTGGATGTTCTTCTTCATGTAGGCCACCACCTCGGGCCCGACATATTTGTTGGCCCAGAACTCGAAGTCGACCAAGCCGTAATAGCGGTCATGGAGTGGGTTGTCGGGCACCTCGATGCCGAGGCCTTCGATCATCCTTTGGACGCGCGAGTTGACGATCTCCATGCAGGTCTTCTGGTAGAGCTTGGCATCGTCCATCATCTCCGACAGCGAGAACAGCGTCATCATCACCTGCTGCGGCAGCGACAGGCCGGCGGTGTGGTTGAGCGCGATGTCGCGACTATCGGCGACGATGCGGTCGATCAGCCTCATCTCGCGCGGCTTCAGGGTCAGCGGACCATAGCGCTTGTCGAGCGCCGCCAGCGTGTTCGCGGGATGCTTCGCGATCGCCTTGTCCAAGATGTTGTCGCGGTGGATCGCGATCACGCCGAGCCGCCAGCCGGTGCAGCCGAAATACTTGGAGTAGGAATAGACGCCGATCGTGTTGTGCGGCAGGGCGCCGAGCAGGCCGCGGAAGCCCTTGACGAAAGTGCCGTAGACGTCGTCGGTCAGCAGCATCAGGTCGGGACGCTTGGTCTGAACCAGCTTGACGATCTTGGCGATCGTCTCCTCGCTGAGCGCGACCGCATAGGGATTGCCAGGATTGACCACGAAGAAGGCCTTGACCTTCGGGTCCTCGAGCTTCTTCAGTTCTTCGTCGGTGAACTGGAAGCGGTTCTCCTGCGGCGCCGCGACCGTGACGACATTGAGCCCGTAATCCTCGAGATGCGGCATTTCGAGATAGGGCGTGAAGATCGGCGTCGCCAGCGCGATGGTGTCTCCGGGGTTCAGGAGACGGTTGGCCTTCAGCGACTTGAAGATGTAGCACATCGCCGCCGTACCGCCCTCGACGGCATAGAGGTCGAACTGGCCGGCGGGACGCGGTTCGCCGCACATCGCCCACATCAGGTATTCGTGCACGATGCGCTCGTTATGGACGAGCATACGGTCCGGTACCGGGTAGTTGTCGCCGATGATCGAGTCGACGAGTTCGTGCACGAAGGCGTCTGGCTTGAAGTCGAACTTCTTGACGGCGAAGGCGACCATGTCCTTCAGGAACTCGGCGCCGGGCGAATCCTTGTGAGACGCCAGCCAGTCGTCGAGCCGTGCGGCGATGCCGTCCGCCTTGGGCATGCCGCCGATCCCGGCCGGCTTGCTCATCACCCGGCGGCTTTCGGTGATCGCGAACTGGCCGAGCAGGAAGAAGCCTTCGCGTGGCGTGGTCGAAACCCAGTTCGGGTTGCCGCGCCCGGCATTGAGCATCGCGATCGAGGAATTCTGCGCGGTCAGCTTGGCGAGGCGGATCAGCTCGTCCTTGATCTCGAAGGGGCTGAGTGTCTCGAAGGTCCGCAGCGTGACAGGATCCATGACATGCTCCCGGTAAGAGGCTGAGATCGAAAGTCTTTCCTTGGCCTGCGCTAGGTCAGCAGCATGATGATCACCATGCCCCAAATGGTGAGGAGCGTGTTCCCGACCGCATAGGTCACGGTGTAGCCGAGGGCGGGAACCTGGCTCTTGGCGGTCTCGCAGATCATGCCGAGCGCGGCGGTCGTGGTGCGTGCCCCGGCGCAGGCGCCGAGCAGGATCGCCGGGTCGAAGCGGAAGATGAATTTGCCGGCGAACATGGCGAGGATCAGCGGGATCGTCGTTGCGAGCGCGCCCCAGAGGAAGAGGCCGACGCCTTGCGTCTGCAGGCCCTTGACGAAGCCGGGACCGGCCGAGATGCCGACGACCGCGATGAACATGTTCAGGCCGACCGAATTCATGAACCAGACGGTCGAGCTTGGGATGCGGCCGAAGGTCGGATGAACCGAGCGCAGCCAGCCGAAGACCAGGCCGGAGATCAATGCGCCGCCAG
>NZ_JAWDID010000038.1:0-53961 GCF_032464875.1 Allobosea rubneri | reverse complement strand
CTCAGAAAGCTCGCCAAGCTCCTGCCGAATGGACCTCAGATCAGGCCAGCATGAGAGGGCGAGCCTCAGTCGGCCAAATCCGCCACACCGCGGCGACGCTCAGCTGGCCGACTTTTTCAACGGTATCCGCCACAAGCTGACATTGGATCACCGCCGCGAACCGGACCTTCAAGACAGTTCCAGTCCATCTCCAGATTCAGGAAGCAGGTCCACGAGTGAGATACCTGTCACTGGTCTTGCGCGCCGGTGTTGGAAGCCTCAGGCATCCCCCCGCAAGTGAGCGTCGAAAGCCCTCTTGTGCGGTGCACGACCTCAAGAAAGGCCCTGATGATCCGGCTGGTTTGCCGTTGTCTCAGCAAGACGACATGCGCGTAGGTATAGACCTCCGCACCCTCGATCGGGATCAGCCGCAGCGTGTCGTCGGGAACGAACTCGGCCTCCGAGACATAGCTGATCCCGAGCCCGCGGATCACGGCCTCGCGAATGGCTTCGCGGCTGCCGATCTCCATCACTAGGCGAGGCTTCGTGCCCGTCTTGGCCAATGCGCTTTCGAAGGCGCGGCGCGTCGTCGAGCCCCGCTCGCGCGCGATCACCGGCTCGCCGTCCAGTTCCGTTAACCGGACGCTGCGGCGCCCGGCCAGGCGATGGTCACGCCGCACGAAGACGGCCACCGGGTGGCGGCGATAGGGGATGGTCAGGAGCCGGTCGTCCTCGTCGATATAGGCGAGGACCGCGACGTCGCAGCGGTAGCTTATGAGATCATCGAGCACCTCGGTCGAGTTGCCGATCTTCACCGCCAGCTCGATACCCGGATAGGCTTGGTTGAAGGCGGCGAGCATCTCGGTGACATGGAAGGGCCCGACCGCGCCGATCGAAAGCCGGCCGGTCCTGAGCTCGCGCGTCTCGGTCAGGAAGGCGAGCGCCTCGGCCTCCTCGGCGAAGAGGCGGGTGGTGATCGCCAGCAATTGGCGGCCGGTATCGCTCAACTCGCGCCGTCGGCCGCGTTTGACGAAGAGCTCGACGCCGAACTCCCCCTCCAGCGCGCCGATCTGGGCAGTCAGGGTCGGCTGACTGATGTTGAACGCCTCGGCCGCAGCATTGAAGCCGCCCGCGTTCGCGACGTTGTGGAAGGACCTGAGCTGCGTATAACGCATAGATAATTACTATCCATTCGGATCAAAAAATCAATTTGTTATGAGCTCGGAGGTCTGTGAGCATCTCTCAACAAAGCCGGCAAGGCGCATTACGAGGGATGGACCGCATGAACTGGGCGTATTGGAACCCTGTGAAGATCCGGTTCGGGAACGGTCTCCTCGACGAGGTCCCCGGGGTGATCGCTGGGAGGCGCTGGGCGCTCGTCACCTATGACCAGCCACTATTTCGCGAACTCTCGGCCCGCTTGACTATGGTCGCCGGCGCGCCGGTCGTGTCGATCACCAATATCGAGACCAATCCGGACTACGCCGATCTCGCCGAATCCTGCCGCCGGTTCGGCGCGGCCGAGCGGGCCGAGGTCATCGTCGCGCTCGGCGGCGGCTCGATGATCGACGCCGCCAAGGTGCTCGCGGCCAGCGACGGCGATTTCGAGACCGTGCGCCGGCACCTGACCGAGAAGAAGCCGCTCGACGAGGCCTCGATCATCCCGATCATCGCCGTTCCGACCACAGCCGGCACGGGCTCCGAGGTCACCTCCTGGGCGACGGTTTGGGACGCCGCCAATGGCAGCAAGTACTCCCTGGCCCATCCGCGACTCTATCCCGAAACCGCCCTGCTCGATCCCGCGCTGACGATCGGTGCGCCGCGCGGGCTGACGCTGGCGACCGGGCTCGATGCCCTCTCGCATGCGCTGGAGAGCATCTGGAACGTCAACAGTAATCCCGTCTCGGCCAATTACGCTGTCGAGGCCGCCCGCGAGATCATCGAGACGCTGCCGCGCCTGCTCGACCGGCTGGACGATCCCGAGCTGCGGCTGCGCCAGATGCGCGCCAGCCTGCTCGCCGGCCTTGCGTTCTCCAACACGAAGACGGCGCTGGCCCACAACATCTCCTACGACATAACCCTGAAGAGCGGTACGATCCATGGCATCGCCTGCTCCTTCTCGCTGCCGATGGTAATGCGCTGGGCGATGGGCGTGCAGCCGCAATGCGACGCTGCGCTGCGCCGCGTTTTCGGGCCTGATCTGGAGGCCGGCGCCGAACGGCTCGAAGCCTTCCTCAAGAACCTCGGCGTCGACACCGCACCCTCCGCCTATGGCGTCTCGGCTGCGGAATGGGACCGCCTCCTCGGTAAGGCGCTCGAAGGCGAACGCGGCCGCAACTTCATCGGGAGGCAAGCCGCAAAGGCCGCCTGAAACAGGGAATATCCGGGCAATCCTGCCCACGCGTTCACCGGCAAGGTCAAAGACCACCGGATCATCTGGGAGGATGACATGAACATTTCTCGTCGGAAGGTGATGACTGGCTCCGTCGCGGCAGCGGGAGCCCTGCTAGCCATTCCGCATATCGGCCGGGCCCAGACGAAGGTTGTCCGTGTCGGGCTGATCCCCTCGGAAGATTCGCGCGCCATGCTCGAATCCAGCCAGCAATTGCTGGATGCGCTGGAGAAGAACCTCGGCATCAAGGTGCAGGGCTTCGTCGCCGCCGACTATAACGGCGTGATCGAGGCGATGCGCTCGGGCCATGTCGAGGTCGCCTATCTCGGCCCGTTCTCCTACGTGCTGGGCACGACGGTCGCGCCGATCGAGGCCTTCGCCACGGCCGAGACGGCGAAATCCGGCCGGACCTTCTACCACAGCCAGATCATCACCCGGAAAGACAGCGGCATCAAAGAGGTCAAGGACCTCAAGGGCCGGACCTTCGCCTTCGTCGATCCGTCCTCGACCTCCGGCCATCTTTTCCCCAAGGCCGGGCTGATGAAGATCGGCTTCGACCCGGAGAAGGATTTCGGCCGCGTGCTCTTCACCGGCTCGCATGACGCCAATGCCCTTGCCGTCGCCAACAAGCGCGTCGACGCGGCGACCATCGCCGACCGGATCTTCGATGCCGCCGTGCAGAAGAAGCTGGTCGACCCCGCCGACATCCAGGTCGTCTGGCGCTCCGACCCGATCCCGGAATCGCCGACCTGCTGGCGCAAGAACCTGCCCGACGATCTGAAGAAGCAGATCAAGACGGCCTTCCTGAACATCAAGGACATCACCTGGGCCGACCAGGGCAAGCTCAACCGCTTCGTCGAGACCAACGACCAAGCCTACGACATCATCCGCGAAACTGCGAAAACGCTGAAGCTCGACCTGGGCAAGATGAAGTAGCCGCGCCCGGCGCCGACGGAGAAAGCAAGATGATCAAGATCGAAGGACTGAAAAAGTCCTATGCCGGGCGCCCGGTGCTGCAAGGCATCGACCTGACGGTGAAGGCCGGCGAGTTCCTGGTCGTGCTCGGGCCGAGCGGCGCCGGAAAATCGACCCTGCTGCGTTGCATCAACGGCCTCGCGCAACCCGATGCCGGGCGCACGGTGATCGACGGCACGGTGTTCGACGCCAGGCGCAATGCGGGCGGCCAGCGGCCGGTCGCGATGATCTTCCAGCATCATAACCTGGTGAAGCGCCTGTCGGTGCTGAAGAACGTGCTGGTCGGCCGCATGGCCGGCCTGTCGTCCTTCCTCTCGATGCTGCAGCTCTTCCCCAAACGCGATGTCGAGATCGCGATGGAAGCGCTCGCCCGCGTCGAGCTGCCCCACAAGGCGAACTCGCGCGGCGATCAACTCTCCGGCGGCGAGCAGCAGCGCGTCGGCATCGCCCGCGCGCTGGCGCAGCAGCCGGCGGTGATCCTCTGCGACGAGCCGGTGGCGAGCCTCGATCCGAAGACCTCCCGCGTCGTGCTCGGCTACCTCAAGGCGATCTGCAAGGAGGAAGGCATCGCGGTGATCTGCAACCTCCACCAGGTCGACTACGCCGTCGAGTTCGGCGAGCGCATCGTCGGCCTCAGCGGCGGGAAGGTGATCTTCGACGATACGCCGGACCATCTGACGGCGGAGATCGTCCACAAGATCTATCCCGGCCTCGAGGACCCCGGAATCAGTCGCGTGCTGAAGCCCCGGCCCGTCGGCCAGCCCGCTGCCGCCGCCACTCCCATGATCGCCGTCGCGACGGCTTGAGCCAGACAGGATTCCGGTCATGTCAATCGGTAGCTTGCAACTCGTCCTTCGCCCGCCGCAGGGTCGCTTCGGCTGGTGGGGCGTCAGCTTCCTGGCGCTCGCGATCCTCGTCTTCCTGTGGTGGGCCGCGCTCGGCTCGCAGATCAACGCCAGCAATCTCTGGAACGGAATTCCCTATATGTGGGACTTCCTCGTCCGGATGATGCCGCCCAATCCCGAGTTCCTGGAGCGGCTGTGGAAGCCGGCGCTGGAAAGCCTTCAGGTCGCGGTCTGGGGTACGCTGCTCGGCGTCGTCATCGCCCTGCCGGTCTGCTTCTTCGCGGCGCGCAACTTAAGCCCGAGCCCGCTGATCTACCACGCCACGCGGCAGATCCTGAACTGCATGCGCGGCATCAACGAGATCATCCTCGCCCTGATCTTCGTCGCGGCGATCGGCCTCGGCCCCTTCGCCGGCGTGCTGGCGCTCGCCATCCATGGCGCCGGCATGCTCGGCAAGTTCTTCGCCGAGGCGATGGAGGATATCGACGAGGGGCCGCTGGAGGCCTTTCGCTCGGCCGGCGTCGGCCCGTTCAAGACCTTCTTCTTCGGCGTGCTGCCGCAGGTCCTGCCGGCCTGGCTCGGGACGATCTTCTACCGGCTCGAGACCAATGTCCGCCAGTCGACGGTGCTCGGCATGGTCGGCGCCGGCGGTATCGGCTTCGAGCTCGTCTCCTCGATGAAGCTCTTCAAATACCAGGACACCGCGACCTGCATCCTCGTGATCCTCGCCATGGTCCTGATCGCCGACCTGGTCTCGTCCCGCGTCCGCGCCCTGATCCGCTGATCGGCGCCGACCCAAGGAGTTCGTGATGAACATGCATTCGAAGCTTGGCTCTGATGTCGTTGCGAACGGGCGTGGTTATGCGCGTCCGGTTCGCCCGACGGTGGTGATCTGCATGGATGGCTCGGAGCCAGCCTATATCGAGGCGGCCAGCGCCAAGGGGCTGACCCCGAATCTCGACAAGATCATGAAGACGGGGGCGAGCACCCACGCCTATTCGGTGATCCCGAGCTTCACCAACCCGAACAACCTCTCGATCATCACCGGGCGCCCGCCGGCGGTCCACGGCATCGCCGGCAACTTCTTCTATGACCGCGAGGCCAGGGAAGAGGTGATGATGAACGATGCGCGCTTCCTGCGCGCCCCGACCATCCTCGCCGAGTTCCAGAAGGCCGGCCTCAAGGTCGCGATGGTCACCGCCAAGGACAAGCTCAGGACCCTGCTCGGCAAGGGCCTCGACTTCGGATCGGGCACCGCGATCGCCTTCTCCTCCGAGAAGGCCGACAAGGCCAACAAGACCGAGAACGGCATCGCTGATGTCCTCGACTTCGTCGGCATGCCGGTGCCCTCGGTCTATTCGGCCGACCTGTCCGAGTTCGTCTTCGCCGCCGGCGTCAAGCTGCTCGAGAGCTTCAAGCCGGACCTGATGTACCTCTCGACCACCGACTATGTGCAGCACAAGGCGGCGCCGGGCTCGGAGATGGCCGACAGCTTCTATGCGATGTTCGACGGTTATGTCGGCAGGCTCGACGCGCTCGGCTGCACGCTGGTCATCACCGCCGACCACGGCATGAACGACAAGCATCTGGCGAACGGCGAGCCCGATGTCGTCTATCTGCAGAGCCTGATGGACGAATGGTACGGCAAGGGCGTGATGCGGGTGATCCTGCCGATCACCGACCCTTACGTGGTGCATCACGGCGCGCTCGGCTCCTTCGCCACGGTCTACCTGCCCGAGGGCGCCAGCCAGGAAGAGGTCGCTGCCCGCATCTCCGGCCTCGACGGCATCGCGCTGGCGGTGACCGCGGCCGAGGCCTGCGAGCGCTTCGAGCTGCCGGCCGACCGGATCGGCGACGTCGTCGCGATCTCGACCCGGCAGAAGGTGATCGGCACCTCGCCCGACCGGCACGACCTCTCCGGGCTGACCGAGCCGCTGCGCTCGCATGGCGGCATCACCGAGCAGCGCGTGCCGATGATCGCCAACCGGCCGATCACCGTCCCGGAGGGCCGCACGCTCCGCAATTTCGACGTCTTCGACGTCGCCCTCAACCTGGTGAGCTGACCGATGAACGCGACCGTGAAGCCACCGGTGCGGCGCGAGGCGATGCGCATCGCCGGCAAGCTGGTCTCGACCGAGGACATGGTCGAGGTCAAGAATCCCTATGACGACAGCGTCGTCGGGCTCATCCCGGCCGCCCGGCCCGAGCATGTCCGCGACGCCTTCGCCAAGGCCAAAGCGTTCAAGCCGGTGCTCTCCCGCTATGAGCGCCAGCGCATCCTGCAGAAGACGGCCGAGCTCCTGTTCGCCCGCAAGGAGGAGTTCGCCCGGCTGATCACCGCCGAAGCCGGCCTGTGCTGGAAGGATTCGCTCTACGAGGCCAGCCGGGCCTATGACGTCTGGTCCTTCGCGGCCCAGCTCACCATCAAGGACGATGGCGAGATGTTCTCCTGCGACATCTCGCCGAACGGCAAGGCCCGCAAGATCTTCACGACGCGCCAGCCGCTGCTCGGGGTGATCTCGGCGATCACCCCGTTCAACCACCCGCTCAACATGGTCAGCCACAAGCTCGCCCCGGCGATCGCGACCAATAACCGACTCGTCCTCAAGCCGACGGAACTCACGCCGCTGACGGCGCTGGCGCTGGCCGACGTGCTCTACGAGGCCGGCCTGCCGCCGGAGATGCTGTCGGTCGTCACCGGCAATCCCTCGACCATGGGCGATGCGATGATCACCGACCCCGATGCCGATCTGGTGACCTTCACCGGCTCGGTCCGGGTTGGCAAGCACATCGCCAATACGGCCGGCTACAAGCGCATCGTGCTCGAGCTCGGCGGCAACGACCCGCTGATCGTGATGGAGGACGCCGATCTCGACAAGGCGGCCGAACTCGCCGTCACCGGCGCGACCAAGAACTCCGGCCAGCGCTGCACCGCGGTCAAGCGCATCCTGGTGGTCGAGAGTGTCGCCGACGCCTTCGCCAAGCTCGTCGTCGAGAAGGCGAAAAAGCTCACCTGCGGCGACCCGATGGACCCGGCGACCGATGTCGGCACGGTCATCAACGCCCGCTCGGCCGCGCTCTTCCAGGCCCGCGTCGACGATGCCGTCGCCAAGGGCGCCAAGGTCCTCCACGGCAAGCGGGCGGAAGGCGCGCTGTTCCACCCGACAGTGGTCGACCACATCCCCTATGATTGCGAGCTCGTCCACGAGGAGACCTTCGGCCCGGTGATCCCGATCGTGCGCGTGCCCGACGATATCGCCAAGGTCATCGCGATCTCGAATTCGACCGCCTACGGTCTCTCCTCCGGTATCTGCACCAACCGCTTCGACTATATCCAACGCTTCGTCGCGGAACTGGAGGTCGGCACCGTCAACCTCTGGGAAGTTCCGGGCTACCGCATCGAGATGTCGCCCTTCGGCGGCATCAAGGACTCCGGCCTCGGCTACAAGGAAGGCGTCGTCGAGGCCATGAAGTCCTTCACCAACGTCAAGACCTGGTCGCTGCCCTGGGCGGCGTGATCGTCCGGCCAGATCCGCCCGGAACGCAGGCCGTCCCGGGCCTTGGCGCGAAGCCCGGGACGCGCCATCACAAGATTGGCTGGCGTAAGACCGGCTGAAGATTCGGGATTTGCGACATGCGGCTAGGCGTCATCGCCGATGTACACGGCAACCTGCCGGCACTCGAAGCCGTGCTCGCCAGCCTCGCCGGGCTCTCCGTCGATCGGATCGTCAATCTCGGCGACTGCGCCTCCGGCCCGCTCTGGCCGGCCGAGACGATGCGGCTGCTGCGCGCCACGCCGATGAGCCATGTGCGCGGCAATCACGATCGGGCGCTCGGCGCGGCCTCTCCGGACGGTCTCGGCGCCTCCGACAGCTATGCCTGGCGCAATCTCGATGCCGAGGCGCGTGGCTGGCTGGCCGGCCTGCCCTTCGAGCTCACGATCGGCGGCGCGCGCTGCGTTCACGCCAGCCCCAAGGACGATGACACCTATCTGCTCGACGCCATCGAGGACGGACGCCTGGTCGCCGCCACCCCCGCGGCGGTCGAGGCGCTGATCGGGCCCGCCCACCCTGCCGTAATCCTGTGCGGGCACAGCCATCAGCCGCGCCTGCTGCGGCTCGATGATGGTCGCGTCGTCGTCAATCCCGGCAGCGTCGGCAACCCGGCCTATCACGCCACCGAGCCGAGCATCCACGTCTCGGAAAGCGGTGCGCCGGATGCGCGTTTCGCCATAGTGGAAATAGCGGATGCGGTCACAGTCGAGCACCACGCCATCGCCTATGATTGGGAACATGCGGCAAGGCGAGCCGAGGCCAATGGCCGGGCGGACTGGGCCCACGCCTTGAGAACTGGTCAGGTGTTGACTTCGCGATAGCGCCAGAAGCGGACGTCACTGGATCAGGCTAAAGGAGCGTTTCCGACCCATATCGGCTTGGCGCGGTGCCCATCTAAAACATCAAGGACGGGCTCCGGGACGCCGCCTTGGCGATAGCGCCGGGCAGCGCAGGTTCGGGCGCAGGCATATCAGGCGCCCGGAATGCGGGCGATGACCTTGATCTCGAAGTCGAAGCCCGCGAGCCAGTTCACGCCGACCGCCGTCCAGTTCGGGTAGGGCGCCTGCGGGAAAACCTCACCCTTGACGGTCATGACCGTGCCGAACTGACGTTCGGGATCGGTATGAAACGTCGTGACATCCACAATGTCGTCGAGCCCGCATCCACCCGCCTTCAGCGTCGCTACGAGATTGATGAAGGCCAGCCGGACCTGAGCCTCGAAGTCCGGCTCGGGCGAACCATCGGTGCGGCTCCCGACCTGGCCAGAGACAAATAGGAGATCGCCTGATCTGATCGCAGCCGAGTAGGTCTGCGACGTGTAGAGATCTTGCCGACCGGCGGGAAAAACGGCGTCGCGCGGGGCCATATGGATTTCTCCTGTTGTGGGCCGCTCGAAAGCGGTGCTGACGGACCGATGTCCGTCAGATGTGGACCTCTCGCTTGAAGAAGTAGTGCAGCACGAAGTGGCCCGGAGAGACGACTGCAACGAGCTCCCAGCCGTCAGCACCGAGTTTCCCGAGGGCGCCAGCATCCAGAGTATTCTCGACCACCAGATATTCCCATTGCATGGCTCTCTCCTTTTCCTGATTGAAGGACGGCACTGGCCTTGTCGGCGACGTCGGTGAAAGCGACCGATCAGCGGGCCAGACGTCGGCTTGTAACGAACTCGATGGCAGGGCGGTTTACGTCGGCAGCACCACAACTCTGGAGCCCACCGGGACGCGGCGATAGAGGTCGATCACATCCTGGTTGATCAGCCGGACGCAGCCTGACGAAACCATCGTGCCGATCGTCCACGGCTCAACTGTTCCATGCAGTCGATAGAGTGTGTCGGCGCCTTCCCGGTAGAGATAGAGCGCCCGCGGGCCAAGCGGGTTATCCGGCCCGCCGGCCAGACCGCCGGCGAAGCGGCCATAGCGATCCGGCTCACGCCGGATCATGTTCGGCGTAGGGGTCCAGCGCGGCCATTGAGCCTTGCGACCGACCAGTGCGGCGCCCCGGAAATTGAATGCCTCCTCCTTGCCGACGCCCACGCCATAGCGCAGCGCGCTTCCGTTCTCGCCGACGAGATACGCATGTCTCTGCGCCAGATCGACGACGACGGTCCCGGGTAAATGTCTCGTCTGATACGGCACGACCTGCCTGAGGAAGCGCGGGTCCATTTCCGATGTGTCGACCGCAGGAACAGGAAACGGCTCGCCATCGAGAGCGGCGTACATAGCAATCTGGCCTGCATCGACGGCGGGAGGAAGCAAACCTACCTGGTCGACTGTCGGCCGGGCGATGCAGCCCGAAAGGACGGTCGGCGCTGCGACGAGAACGGTACGACGGGTCAAAGGCATGGGTAAAGATCGGCTCTCGATACGGGACGACCCCGACAGAAGCGCCTCGCAATCGCCATGTCCATTGGCTATGCAGTGATTACGATCATAGCCAGATGGTATAGATGGATCTCACGCTCGCTCTTCGCGCCTTCGTCCGCACTGTCGACCGCGGCTCCATGACCGCTGCCGCGCGCGACCTTGGCGTGTCCCAGCCCGCCATCAGCAAGCATTTGCGAAATCTGGAGGCGCATGTCGGGGCACGATTGTTGGAGCGCTCGGCGCGGCTCGTGCGGCCGACCCCGCAGGGGCATCGACTTTACGAGGTCACACAGCCGGCCATCGGCGCAATCGATGCCGCGCTGGAAGATTCACGGCGGGAGGCCGGCGTCATCGAGGGGCGGGTTCGCCTCCATGTCCCAAGCTGTATCGGGTCGAAGCACATCCATCCGATTGTGAACGACTTCCAGGCGGCCCATCCAGGTGTGAGCATGGAACTCGTCCTCGAAGACCGCGTCATCGACCTGGTGCATGAGGATTTCGATCTGGCGGTTCGCTATGGGCGGCCAGAGGCTCGGAACGTCATAGTGCGTCGCATCGGGTTCATTCGGCGCTTTCTCGTCGCGGCGCCATCTTACTTGGCTAAGATCAGCGGGCTGGACGACCCTCGGCGCCTCTCGGAAATCGATATCATCATGGCGAGCGCCATTCCGGCGCTCTCTGAGATTCTCAGCCTTCAGCATGAGGAGGGTGATTTGAGCGTGCGTGTGAGCCCGATCCTTCGGACGAACAATGCACAGGTGCTGATTGCCTCGTTGTGCGACGGCCGCGGTGTCGGGCCAGTGCAGCATCCCCTTGTGGCCGATGATCTCGCTGCGGGGCGGCTCGTTCGTGTGCTGCCCGGCTACAACATCAAGTCCACAGAAGCATTCCTTGCCTATCCATCGGTGCGGTACATGCGGCCCGTGATCAGGGCCTTCACGGATTTTGCCATCGCTCGCCTCCGCGCCGTCGACGGCATCAGCGTCACCGCCTGAATGCGCCATCTCCAGACATTCAGGGAAGCCCGGAAAGCGAACGTGGCCGGGTCGCGAGACCCATTGCGGACATGCGGGAGATCCCGCGACCGCAGGCTAGAGAGTCCAGCGCGACGGTGCCCGTCGCGCTGGTGTAGTCATAGGTCCGTCTGCTCGGACAGGAACAAAGCATCATCGACTTCGATGCCGAGGTAACGGACGGTGCTTTCCAGCTTGGAGTGCCCCAGCACCAACTGGCAGGCACGAAGGTTGCCGGTGCGCTTGTAGATCAAGGCAACTTTCGTCCGCCGAAGGCTGTGCGTACCATAGAGCGCTGGATCCAGGCCGACGAGGGCACGCCATCCATCGAGCAGGCGGCCATATTGACGAGTTGTCACGTGATCACCCGGCCGGCTGCGGCTCGCAAAGGTCGGGCAGAGCCGATGAGGCCGAGTGGGACGGTAGGATGAGGGTTCTTCAGGGCTTGATACGTGCTTTGCCCGCGCGCACGGCATCCACGACCTCTTGGATCGCATCGATCACCAGTTGCGGCGAATAGGCATGAATGTTGTGGCCGCTGTTCGTGTTCGTGACGAGCCTGGCGTCGAGTGACGTTGCGAGCAGCGTCTCCGACGCCTTCCAGTCCGCGAAGGAGACGCCGCCGGCTGGGTCGCCCTCCGGTTGGGTCGATGGCGGCTGCCATGGCTTGTCGCTGGCAAGCACGATGGCCGGCACTTCGCGCGGTCGAGCGGCGGCGTCGATCTTGGCGAAGGCATCGAGGAGCATGATGGCCTCGGGAGCCGCCGGTACGGACGTCCTGTTGAGTGCGTCCCATTTCGCCACATGCTGCGGGCTTGCCACCTCGCGCATCAGCGGCGTCACGGCGTCGACCATGACGAGGCCGCCGACCTGGTCGGGCCAGGTCCGTGCAAAAAGTGCGGCGATCAGCCCGCCGTAGGAATGGGGGACCAGAACGTAAGGGCCGGGTTCGCCTGCTGCCGTCAGAAGCCGATGGAGATCGTCGGCCGCCTGGTCGGCCGGATGCGGCTGGGCGACCGGCGTGGACTGATCCGGCCCGTCCAGCCTCACCCCAGGCCGGTCATAGGCGCACACACGGGTGAAGCGCGACACCATCGGAAAGACCGCCGATTCGCTCCTGCGGAGAGTGCCCTTTCCCCAGGCCAAGGCGTCATAATCGGCCTTGTGGATCGGGTCGGCGGGAGCGAGGGTTTCGCTCCAGTCGGCAGCGCCGTTCCCCTTGCCCGAGATCAGCATGACCGTCGGCGACCCGGTGCCTCTGCATTCGAGGTAGATCCTGCGGCCAGCGCCAATGTCGACCGAGCCCGAAAAGCCTTCGGCAGCCGATGCGTCCGCAGTGATGAGGATGAGCGCCGTGGCCAGGGAAAGACATGAGCGGGAGCGTGCTGCAGAGGGCATGACGATCTCCGGTCGCTTCAATAGCCCTGTTGGATCGCGACGACGACGGCCGCCACATCGGCCCGGGCGGTGGAGTAGTCCTGCAGCGACAGGAAGGGGATGTTGTTGACCATCAGGCTATAGACAAGCAGGCGTCCGCTCTTGGCAGCGATGTATCCCGTCTGGGTGGTGGCAAGCGCGACAAGTTGCCCGGCAGCACTTCCGGCGACCATGTCGCCGTCCTTGATCCGAACCTGCGCGGCCGCCGGCGATCCCGCGCCATTCAGCGCCTGCGAGCCGTCGACACCGAGAACGGCCATGCCATCATGAAAGGCGCTCCCCCAGGGGGTGGTCGTTATCTCCCTGAGGAAGGTTGCGAGATCCGACGGCGTCGTCCGGCTGTTATGGCTGCTTCCGGCACCGTCGAAGACATAGGTTCCGGTTGACGAAACGCCATGCCGGGCGAGCAGCTTCAGCATCTCGGCCAGCCCCTCGCCGCAATCGCGACTTCCGGCCTTCACCGCCGCAAGACAGACCATGAGGTCGGCGCCGCGGTTGTAGCTCACCTTCAGGATCACCTTGACGAACTCGGACAGGGGCGGCGAGACGTGTTCCGCCACCCGGTTGCCGGCGCTATAGGCGCCGGCAACGGGCAGCGACCCGGCGGGGCCGGGTCGACGCGTGGCGACCCTGACCCCGGCCCGCACCAGCGCCTCGATGAAGACGGTGCGCGCGAAGCCAGTGGCATCGGCGATCTGGGACATCGTCAGGATCGGCGGCCCGTCCGAAGCGATCTTTCCGCTGACCCGAACCACCCCGCCACCCTGTGTCGTCACCTCGAGCGGCCCGGCCGTGCCGGCAACCGTGGTGACCTCGTTCTCGACGGTGACGGCAGCACTCTTCGGACGCCAATCGACCTTGGGTTTCTCGCCGGGTTTCGTCGGTGTCACCATGATATCGATGACGTTCTCGTTGACCCAGATCGGAGCGATCGGCCCGGACGGGAACCCCCGATAGGTCTCGAAGAGACGATCGTCGATCATCACATCGCCGGTGATTTCGCGGATCCCCGCGGCCTTGACCTGCGCGGCCAGGGCATCGAGCGCCGCGAGCGGATCGCTGTTCCTGACATAGGCGCCGCCCGGGAAGCCGGTATAGGTGGTGTTGTGGTCGACCTCCGGCAGGCTGTTGAAGCCCAGCTTGCCGTTGGGCTGCTCACGGAGCCCGAAGCTGAAATCGCCGGACGCGACGAGGACGAGATCTCCGTCGAGCACGTCGCCCTTGACGGTGCCGAGCCTATAGACCGAGGTCCGGAAACGGTAGTCGGCGCCATAGAGGTCAAGGGCGGTCGCGACGCTGTAGGTCTTCATGACCGAGGCTGGCAGCAATGACTTGTTCCCGGCCTGATCGATCAACACCTTGCCGGTCGCAAGATCGACGAGGTGGATGCCCCAGCTCATATGGGCAAAGACCGGCTTGGCTTCGAAATCCCTTATGGCCTGGACAACGGAAGGCGGAACTTCTGCGGATACCGAAGCGGCGGGATCAGCGATGGCTGCGCCCTCCGCCGACAGCACCGCCACGAGAGCGATCGCGACGCGACTGATCACGGTCATTGCCCGTGCCTGCCTCACCAGCCGCGCTGCTGCTTGAACATGCGCTTCTGCGCCTCCTTCTGGTGATGCCAGTAGTCCTTCTGCGCGTCCTGCTGCATTTGATAGTAATCGCGGATCCGCTCCTTCCGGGACGTCGTGTCCCGGTAACGCTGCCAGTCGTAGTGATCGTCGTGGACGTAATTGTCGCCGTCGCCCAGGAAGTCGATGATGCCCTGAAGCGCATTGCGGGCCGGGACGATATGCCCCTGCTGATTCATCGACGACGACGGAGCGGAAACAGGGGCTCCGTGAACCGTGGCAGCAGTTGTGCTCAGGGCGAGGGCCAATGAAGCCCGGGCCAGATTGCTGGAGAAAATGCTCATGGGTTTGTCCTCGAATTGGCGCGAAATGGCCCAGGCCTAATGGGCGGGCTGGCGCGTGAAGGCATGCGGCAGCTCCGGAGCCAGCCAGCGCAACTGGGTGATGTCGCCGAGGCTGTCGCGCTCGAACCGGATCTGGCTGAAGGGAACATCGCCGGCCATGGCAACGAGCGGCTCATAGCCGGCCGTCGCGATGAGCCGTGCAGAAAACAGGTTCGGATCATCCCTGTTCGGTTCGAGCACAGCGACAGCGTCGGTCTGTTCCAGGGTCATCCGCAGTTTCCCCTCGACGATAGCGACCGTTGCCGTGCCGAGAACTGGCGAGAGGTAGCTGCCGGCAAGTGCGCTGGCAGAGGCAGATAGCGGCCCTGCGATGAAGGCTGCCGCCTGCTTGCGCTGCAGCTCTCGGTTCGCCCGCACGGCAGCGGCGGCGAGGGCGATATTGTCGACCTCCGGATTTCCGAGAGCCCGGTCATAGAACCATTGGGCGAGCGCATCGGCCATCGCCGCGTTGCCGACATTGGTCAGGATCACGATGCCGGTGCGGCCATCCGGCAGGAAGCCGGCATGGGCACCGAAGCCCGCTGTTCCGCCATTGTGCCAGATCACACGGCCGTTCGGAGTGGCGTTGACGACCCAGCCGACAGCATAGCTCACACGCTCGCTCATCGCGACGCGGGGCGTCCAGGTCACGTCGAGATTCTCCTCAGAGACGAGGACCTTCCCGCCGAAATGTCCACGCCCGAGCTGCAGGCGCAGCCATTGCGCCATATCCTTGACGTTGGAATTGAAGGCGCCAGCCGGGCCGTGTGTATAGGGCATGGCTGCGTGGAACGGGATTGCGACCGGGCGCTCGCCGAACCTGTGGCCGGTGGCATGATCGGCGCTTTGCGTGATGGCTTCCAGGGTAGCGGTCGTCGATGACATGCCGAGTGGATCGAGCAGCGTCTTCTTGACCGAGTCGTACCAGCTCGCCGAGCGGTCAACCTTCGCCAGCACCTCGCCGCCGACCATGTGCGGAATGTTGAGATAGCCGAACTGCGAGCGGAAAATGCCGGTCTGCGGCGCGACGCGCATCGACCGGATCAGCGTCGGCTTGTCGAAGCCCAGGAAGGTAAGGTCGTCATGGACGTAAGGGGTCAGTCCGGCGCGCTGCGCGGCGAGGTCGAGGATGCGGAAATCGCGCGTGACCCAGGGATCGGCCAGCTGAAAAGCGGGCATGTAATCCACCACGGGGTCGGTCCATTTCAGCCTGCCCGCATCGACGGCCTGGGCGAGCGCTGTCGCCAGGAACGCCTTGGTCGTCGAGCCAACCTGGAAAATGGTGTCAGGCGTGACGCGGTCGGCCTTGTCGATGGTTCTGACGCCGAAGCCCTTGCTGTAGACCAGCTTGTCGTCGAAGACGATGCCGATGGCGACGCCGGGAACCGAGAACTCCTTCATCCCGGCGGTGACCTGCTGCTCGAGGCCGGGCAGGAGGGCCTGAAGCTTTTCGCCTGTGATTTCTGCTTTGGACGGTAGAACGGAGGCGAGCGTAACAAGCGCCGCGACAAGGTTGCTGCGGTGCTTGATAGCGATTTTCATTCGGGCCGGGCCTTTCGAAGGGTTGTCCTGCATGATCAATTGCCCTGGATACTGAAGCTGGAAGGCCGGGAGGCCGTGGTTGTTTGGCGCTAGTGCCAGGCGGTTGCCTTGTGCGATAGCGCCGGTGGAGCGAGGCGATCGGTCATCATCTCGAGCGGCGCGATATCTCTAAGTCGAACCTCGCAGAGGCTGGAGGACGACGGCGCGGTCAGGAAATCGACGATGCCGGCGCCCAGCGCAGGCCTTGCGGCATCGTCGCGATAGCCGAGCGCGGCCAACTCGCTCTCGACCAGGGCTCCGTTCGCATCGAGATAGCCCGCGCGCGCGAGCAGGCCCTCGGCGCGGGCGCCATGGCACCGCAGAAGCAGGATGCGGCTGGCGGCGACCCGGGTGTCAGCGTCATGAACGGCTGCGCCGCTGAGAATGCCGCCGATGAGATTGGGCGGTGGCTTGGGTACATTCAGCCCCAGAACGGACAGCCGGCCCGTGTGGGAGCAGGTCAGGGCGCTCTGCGCGCTGCGGCCATCGCTCTGCAATAGCCCGCTCATGAGAACCTGACGGTCGGGCAGGCTTTCGCCGTAACTGATCTGCAGGCGCTGTATCGCGTCGGTGTGGATGCTCACCGCCCCGATGATCAGTCGCCCCGCATCGGCTCGAGACCAGGCTGGCGAGATCGCGAGGTAAGCACCCTCCAGCCAAAGCCCGCTAGGCTGCCGCTCGCTCCCTCTCGTCAGCGACGAGATGGCAACGACCTGGGCCGGACTCCGCGGCCGACCAGCCTCGGCTCTCAGCGCAGAAAGCGCGGCTTCCGGCACCACGAAATGGGCACATACGGCGTCCTGAAACTCTTCGAAGGAGGACGAGGCGAGGAAGGGCGCGGTCAGCGCGCCACCGAGCACCCGTGCCCAATCTTCATAGACGCTCGATGCGCGCGGCATGGCCTTGCCGCTCAGCCATTTATAAGCGTTCTGGGGCACGAACTGCGTCGTCTGATTGCTGGTGGCGAAGCGCGCGCAGAGCTCCTTATGGGTCGAACAGCACAGCACCAAAGAAGTCAGCCTCAGCTTCAGCGCGAGGTGGCGCGAAGCTTCGGCAATCGGCTGCCGGCGATCCATGTCAGCCAGTCGAGCTACGCCGCCATCCAGCCTGAATTGCTTCACCGCATTCCCCAAACGGTTGAACTGAACATTGGGCGACTGGTCGAACTGGCTTCCAAACCAAAAGATGAACGCGCCCGCGCGCTGCCGTTCATCGGATGCTGCCGCGGGATGACCCGCACTGGCCTCGGCAAACCTCGCCACCATGACCGGCCCGATGCCTTCGTGGGCCGCGCCACGGTGCCGTGCACCGGCCAACGCCCGATCGACGCATGCAAAGTCGAGCCTGACGTTCAGTCGCAGCAATGCGCAGGCAGGCGCGGCGCCGGCAGTCGCAAGACAAGGTTCTCTTCCCCCACAAAGCTGCCCGGATCGCCATCAGGCTCTCCATCGCTGCCCTGCGCGGGTATGTGCCATATCGGACGACGCGGGGGATGAGGTGTTCGGTGAGGACCCGATTTTCATTGCCGAATGTGTCGACCCGTTGCCGAAATTGTCTAATGTGGCTTGAAACCGGGCAATCAAGGCCGGAGCTGGGGGTGCCGATGGCTGTGCCTGTGATTGATCCGGCCCTGCTCGCGACGTTCGATGTCGTCCGGGCAAGACATTCAGAGGATCTGAGCGGCGCATTCCGCGTCACCGAACGGGTCCCGCAATCACGCCGCACCTATACCTATCAATTGCAGGATCGCGCGCTGTGGCGCCTGCGCTTCGAACAGCCGATCTTTACACTCGCGACGCGCGCCGTCGGCTCGATCATCGCAAGCTACGCTGACAGCAGCTTCGCCACCAATGGCTTCGTCGATGGCGACGACGGAGGTCTGTTTTGCTTCACAACGATGCTCACGGGCCATACGACGCTGGAGCAGAAGGGAAAGTCCGCGACAGCCACAAGTCGATCCGGCCTTGTCTGGAGACCCGCTCCAGGCGGCCGTCTCTCGATGAGCAACGACAACGCGCGAACCAACATCTTCTTCAAGGTGGCGGATATTGAGAGCGCGCTGGAGCACATGCTGGATGAACAACTGCACGAGGCTCTCGATTTCGAGCCGGGTCTCGATTGGACCACCGGGCTCGGGTTCAGCCTGAAACACCAGCTCGATTTCGTCATGCAGGAGTTTCAGCGGGGAGACGGCGTGACCAGCAGCCCGGTCGCACTGGCATCTCTGACCGACCTGCTTGTCTCGCTGGTCCTGCGCGGCGCCGCTCACAACTATACGGACAGGCTAGCAGACACGGCCGGCTGCGCAGTTCCCGTTTATGTTCGACGTGCTGAGGATTTCATGCGCGCTCAGGGCGCACAGCCGATCCGGATGGCGGATGTCGCTGCAGCCGCCGGCTGCAGTTTGCGGACCTTGACAGCGGTGTTCAAGCATTTCCGCAGCCATACACCCTTGGCCGTGCTGCACGCCATCCGGCTTGATCTGGCGCATGCCGACCTCGTTCTGGGGACCTGCGACGCCGCGGTCGCCACCGTCGCCCGGCGCTACGGTTTCACCAACACGGCACGGTTCGCTACCGCCTTTCGCCGGCGGTTCGGCAAGACACCCACCGAAACCGCCCGGAGTGCATCCATTCGCATGAAACCCCGGCCGGGCGGTCCAGCGAAAGATTGGTAGCCCGCGACCGCCCGATCGGGCGTGACCGCCGTGAAATTCTCGTTGCGAATATCCGCGTGGGGTCAGCTCCGATAACCGGACGCTGAACTCCAGATGCCTCACTCGCGCGCAAGGCCCTGTCAGTCCCTCTGCCTGACCATGGACAAGCGGCCTACCAAACGGGGTACCGACGATAGGTGCCGTTCCCGGCGCGTGATGCGGGCGCGGGGATTCCGCAGCAGTCTGCGAGTTGTGTCCAAGTGGGCAACGCGCCAGCGGCATGCCGAAAGGGCCGACGCCAGTACTCTTGCGCGTACCCGCTGCTGACGAACGCGCGGCACCGCCGGTCGCTGCCTGTGCCCGACCCCGGCAAGCACGGGCAACCAGTGTGGATACCGCCGAACTTCTCGTCGCCCACCCACATTTACGCGCGGATCTTCGCCTCAGCGGCAGACTGCGCGCTCTTCGGCGCACGGGGCCTGCTCCGAACCCGCCATGCGATTTCGGTGCATACGGGCGACGACCGCGGGCGAAAAGATCTGATGGGCAGCTGCAGCGGCTGGTTTGCACACGTGATCAAACTGGCGGGAAGCAGACATTCCGAAAGCCCGCTAAGGGCCGAGAGCAGACTCTGGATCACTGCCCAGAAGCGGACCTTGCCGAGGCGCTCGTCACGCCATCTGGCGTGCGATTTCTGACAAGGTCACCTTGAGCAACGGGTTGCAGCCCTGTTCGGCTCCGCGATCAATCCGTCGCCGCTTGAAGCGTTCGCCGGCTTCCCCAAGGCGCGTCGGACGTCGAATCCGCTGCGCGGACCATTCGAACCGACCCCTGGTTCGACCGCCGACATAGCACCGGCCGCGCCTGCGGCCCGGGCGTTTATGACCGTGTCGGACGCGGCGGCGCACGAGTTCGTGGTCGCCGTCGGGATCCATCGCTTTTACAAGACGGACATAGCACGATGAGTTCCGTGCTCCTTCCATTACTGGAAGGCCGCCCGCGACACCGCGCTTGCCGAGAAGGCCCCTCACCAAGGTTTTACGACGGGATCTTTCACCGAGGACGGTCAGGACAGGCACTGCGCGCACGCGGGCATGCTGGCGCTGCGCGCTGACCGCTGCCGCATCAAGGAGGTCGAGACCCACGTCTGCTGCCGCGCTTGCGTGTTCGAGGGCGAATGTTGGCCAGAAGGCGGCGACAGTTCGCGGATGCCCTGTCCTGCTGTGTCGTGAGGTCCCTAAGAGTAGGCGCTTTGACGCGCAAATCCGTCTGACATCAGGATACGCCCAGTTCCCGGCGACAAGTCCAGCACATATCTAAAAATTCAAAGCCCGGCCGAAGCCGGGCTTTTTTGTGTGCGCCGAAGCCATTACGACTGCGGCAGGCTATTGCGTCAATTGCGTCGAGCTGATGCGTCAAAAAGGCAAAACTTGGTTCCACTCACACCTGCCGCGAGGTGCGGCAGGCTGATGTGTCAATTGTGGTGCGCTGATGCGTCAATAAGGCAAACTATGGTTCCACTCACAAGAACAAAACTTTGGCTGCAAGGTGCAGAACTTTGGGTCCGCCTTTAGCGCGGTCGGAATAGTCAGCTACACCCCGTAGTGCTTCCGCAGGTGTTGCACTTCAGGCAGGTGCCGTTGCGGACCAGCGTGAAGTTGCCGCATTCGCCGCAGCTGTCGCCGACATAGCCCTTCATGATCGCCTCGGCCCGGCGCTCGGAAGCGCTCGGCTGGGCGGCCGGAGCGGCGAAGCCGAGCTTGCTCATCTGCTCTTCGCCATAGGCTTCCGGCTCCTCCTTCAGCGCGGTGGCGCCGGCGGTGGCAAGCGCGGTCACGCTGCCGCCCGAGCGGGCGACCGCATCGTTCGCCGCCGTGCCGCCCTGGATGGCGAGCAGGTTGATCGGCTTGCCGCGGCGGAAGCCCGAGGAGGCCAGCGGGGTCGAGGTGATCGGCGCGACGGCGTCCGGCGCCGCCCTGCCCTGCTCGACACCGCCGCCCATCACGTCATGGCCGATCTCCGAGGGATCGACATGGGCGAGGTCGTGCCGGCCGAGATAGGAGATGGCGAGCTCGCGGAAGACGTAGTCGAGGATCGAGGTCGCGTTCTTGATCGACTGGTTGCCCTGGACGAAGCCCGAGGGCTCGAACCGGGTGAAGGTGAAGGCCTCGACATACTCCTCGAGCGGCACGCCGTATTGCAGGCCGAGCGAGACCGCGATGGCGAAGTTGTTCATCATCGCCCGGAAGGCAGCGCCCTCCTTGTGCATGTCGATGAAGATCTCGCCGAGGCGGCCATCGGCATACTCGCCGGTGTGGACATAGACCTTGTGGCCGCCGACCACCGCCTTCTGGATGTAGCCGGTGCGACGCGCCGGCATCTTCTCGCGGTCGCGCACCCGCTCGACCCGCTCGACGATGCGCTCGACGATCTTCTCGGCGACCTGCGTGGCGCGCGCCGCCATGGGCTGCTGGTGCAGCGCCTCGACCGCATCGTCCGCATCGTCGTCGTTATCGGCGATCAGGGCCGAGTTCAGCGGCTGCGACAGCTTGGAGCCGTCGCGGTAGAGCGCGTTGGCCTTCAGCGCCAGCTTCCAGGAGAGCAGATAGGCGCTCTTGCAGTCCTCGACGGTCGCGTCGTTCGGCATGTTGATGGTCTTGGAGATCGCGCCCGAGATGAAGGGCTGCGCCGCCGCCATCATGCGGATATGGCTGTCGACCGAAAGGTAGCGCTTGCCGATGCGCCCGCAGGGGTTGGCGCAGTCGAAGACGTTGTAGTGCTCCTTCTTCAGGTGCGGCGCGCCTTCCAGCGTCATCGCCCCGCAGACATGGACGTTGGCGGCCTCGATCTCGGCCTTTGAGAAGCCGAGGAAAGGCAGGAGCTCGAACGACATGTCGGCGAGCTTCTCGGCCGGGACCTTCAGCGTGCCGGTGAGGAAGTCCTCGCCCAGCGTCCACTTGTTGAAGACGAACTTGATGTCGAAGGCGGCCTTCAGGTCCTTCTCGATCGCGTCGATCTTGTCCTGCGGGAAGCCCTTGGCCTTGAGCGAGCCATGGTTGACGCCCGGCGCCTGCGCCAGCGTGCCGTGGCCGACCGCATAGGCCTCGATCTCGGCGATCTCGCTCTCGCGATAGCCGAGCGCCCGCAGCGCATCCGGCACGGCGCGGTTGATGATCTTGAAGTAGCCGCCGCCGGCGAGCTTCTTGAACTTCACCAGCGCGAAATCGGGCTCGATGCCGGTGGTGTCGCAGTCCATGACGAGGCCGATCGTGCCGGTCGGCGCGATCACCGTCGCCTGGGCGTTGCGGTAGCCGTACATCTTGCCGAGCGACAGTGCCTCGTCCCAGACGATGCGGGCGCGCTCGGAGAGCTTGATGCTGGAGCCGCCGAGGCGCGCCAGCGTGCCATGGTCGAGCGGCACCGGCGTGACCTGCAGGCCTTCATAGCCGTCAGCCTGGCCATGGGCGGCGGTGCGGTGGTTGCGGATGACGCGCAGCATGTGGCTGGCGTTCTTCTTGTAGCCAGGGAACGGGCCGAGCTCGCCGGCCATCTCCGCCGAGGTGGCATAGGAGACGCCGGTCATGATCGCGGTCAGCGCGCCGGCGAGCGCCCTGCCCTCGTCGCTGTCATAGCCGAGGCCCATGGTCATCAAGAGGCCGCCGATATTGGCGTAGCCGAGGCCGAGCGTGCGGTATTCGTAGGAGAGCTCGGCGATCTCGCGGCTCGGGAACTGCGCCATCGCGACCGAGATCTCGAGCACGACGGTCCAGAGCCGGCAGAGATGCTCATAGCCCTCGACGTCGAAAGCCTTGGTCTCGCGGTCGTAGAACTGCAGCAGGTTGGCCGAGGCCAGATTGCAGGCGGTGTCGTCGAGGAACATGTACTCCGAGCACGGGTTCGAGGCGCGGATGCGTCCCGAGGCCGGGCAGGTGTGCCAGTCGTTCATCGTGGTGTTGAAGTGCAGGCCGGGATCGGCCGAGGCCCAGGCGGCGTAGCCGATCTTCTCCCAGAGGTCGCGGGCCTTCAGCGTCTTCGTCACCTTGCCGGTGGTGCGGGCGACGAGGTTCCAGTCGTCATCCGACTCGACGGCGCGCAGGAAGTCGTCGGTCAGCGAGACCGAGTTGTTCGAATTCTGGCCGGAGACGGTGAGATAGGCTTCCGAATCCCAGTCGGTGTCGTAGGTGTCGAACTGGATGTCGGTATAGCCCTGGCGGGCGAACTGGATGACGCGCTTGATGTAGTTGTCCGGCACCATCGCCTTGCGGGCGAGCTTGATCTCGCGCTTCAGCGCCGGGTTCTTCTCGGGATCGAAGCAGGCCTCGTCCGCGGCCTCGCAATTGACGCAGGCCTTCATCACGGCCTTCATCGCCTTCTGGACGATCTTGGAGCCGGCGACGAGCGCCGCGACCTTCTGCTCCTCCTTCACCTTCCAGTCGATATAGGTCTCGATGTCCGGGTGATCGACGTCGACCACCACCATCTTGGCGGCCCGGCGTGTCGTGCCGCCCGACTTGATCGCGCCGGCGGCCCGGTCGCCGATCTTCAGGAAGGACATCAGGCCGGAGGAACGCCCGCCGCCGGCGAGCTTCTCGCCCTCGCCGCGCAGCATCGAGAAGTTCGAGCCCGTGCCCGAGCCGTATTTGAACAGGCGCGCCTCGCGCACCCACAGGTCCATGATGCCGCCCTCGTTGACGAGGTCGTCCTGCACACCCTGGATGAAGCAGGCATGCGGCTGCGGGTGCTCATAGCTCGACTTCGACTTCACCAGCTTGCCGGTCTTGAAGTCGACGTAGAAGTGGCCCTGGCTCGGCCCGTCGATGCCATAGGCCCAGTGCAGGCCGGTGTTGAACCATTGCGGCGAGTTCGGCGCGACCATCTGGGTCGCCAGCATGAAGCGCAGCTCGTCATGGAAGGCGGCGGCGTCCTCCTCGGAGGAGAAATAGCCGCCCTTCCAGCCCCAATAGGTCCAGCAGCCGGCAAGCCGGTCGAAGACCTGCTTCGAGGAGGTCTCGGAGCCGTAGCGCGTGTCCTCCGGCAGGGCGGCGAGCGCCGCCTCGTCCGGCGCGGAGCGCCAGAGGAAGGAGGGAACGTCGTTCTCCTCGACCTTCTTCAGGACGGCGGGCACGCCCGCCTTCCGGAAATACTTCTGCGCGAGCACGTCGCTCGCGACCTGCGACCAGGCCTCGGGCACCTCGATGCCCTCGAGCCTGAACACGATCGAGCCGTCGGGATTGCGGATTTCGCTGACAGCCGAGCGGAACGGAATCGCCTGGTATGGCGACTGGCCGGCGGCGGTATGGCGGCGCTCGATGCGCATGTCTTCATCCCCAATGCATGCCGCGGGCCCGGAAGCCTCGCGCGGCCGGTTGCTCACCGGCTCCTGATGTCAGCCCAACTCGGTTTGATGCCCTGGATTCCGCGGCGGTGTGGTCCCGCCGTCGAAACGCCTGTAGCGGCCAGCCAGGCCGCACGTCGCCGTTCGCCGTCGCCGATATCGGCGCGCCGCGGTGATCGCTTCGACCCGTCTGGGAACTCTTTCGCCGGGATCGAAGGCGTCTCCGCCAGCCGTCTCGCGACCGTCAAAATTTAGTCCCGATCGGGCCGCGCCGTCAAGGATTAGTGCGCCACAAAGAGTGTGGACACGACATCTGGTAGGAAGATGTGGATCATGGGGATAAGTTTCAAGGAGCCGGCTAAACCCAAGGAATCGCATGGGGAATCGGCGCTGCGTTGCCAGATTGCAACGATCCGCCGGCGCGCGAAATCCCTAAAATCCACAGGACCGTGGTTAACCGGCCCTCAACCGCCGCCCGCCTGACCCACTACTGGAAGCGTTCTCTGCGGCAGCCGCCACAAGTGCTTGAATCCGCGCGATGCTTGGCCGGCTGGCGTGAACCTGCAACCGGCCGCGGACGCTTCCCGAACCGTGACCGAATCGTGGCGAAGGCTCCAACGACGCTGCTGACGGAGTTGGGCTGCCCCTCCGCCTAGCGGAAGCACCAGCCAGGGGAACGCCAGCCAAAGGAACGCCATGACCGACACCGTCTTCGAACTGCGCCGCTACAGCCTGAAGCCCGGTGCACGGGAAACCCTGATCCGCGTCTTCGACACTTATCTCGTCGAGACGCAGGAAGCGGCCGGGATGAGCGTCGTGGCGCAGTTCCGCGATCCCGCGGCGCCGGACCAGTTCGTCTGGTTCCGCGGCTTTGCCGATCAGGACGCCCGCAGCCGCGCCCTCCCCGCCTTCTATGGCGGGCCGGTCTGGGCGGAGCACGGCCCCGCCGCGAACGAGACCATGCTGGCTTGGCATGACGTGCTGATGCTGAAGCCCGCCGCGCCCGGCCTTGGCTTCGACACGAGCAGGCTCGGGCGATTGCCCGCGGGAACCGTCGATCGCCAAGACGGGCGGACACATCTGGTCGCCATCCACCATCTCGCGCCGACGCGTAGCGACACCGAAGCGGCCGAGGCCGCAAATCTGGTTGCGCAAGCGGTTCGGGCGGAAGGTGGTGAGATCCTCGCCAGCCTGATCAGCGACCACAGCAGGAACGGATTCGCGCGCCTGCCGGTGCGCGAAGGGGAATGCGTCGCGGTCACGCTCGTGCGGCCAGCGGTTTCGCAGGCGATACCCGCCCTCGAGGGGGCCTTGCGCGAGATTTCGGTGGGCGGCGGCCGCTCCCCGGATATCGCCCGCCTCATCCCGACCGCACGCTCGCTGCTGCGCTGAGTCCGGAAGGCGGTTTCGGCGCCGCATAGTCGCCGGGATTGCCCGGCCTGATGCGCGCAGGACACCAGGGGCCGTACCGATGCAACGCCTGCTCGCAATCATCGTGCTCTGTCTCTGGGCGTTGCCGGCACGGGCCGAGCCCGACAGGGAGTGGCGGACCGCCGATCCCGCCGCAGCCGGCTGGGCAGCAGCAGCGCTGCAGCCGTTGCGGGACTATGCCGACCTGCGCAAGCCGACCGCCCTGCTGCTGGTCCAGAACGGCGCCGTCATCGCCTCCTTCGGCGATCCAGCTCGCAAGGTCGGCGTCGCCTCGGTCCGCAAGAGCCTGCTGAGCGCGCTTTATGGCATCGCGGTCGCAGAAGGACGGATCGACCTCGACTCGACGCTCGGTGAACTCGGCATCGACGAGAAGTCGCCCGGGCTCTCGGAGCAGGAGAAGGGCGCGACCGTCCGCAACCTGCTGACCGCCCGCTCCGGCATCTATCTCCCGGCGGCGCACGAGACCTCCGAGATCAGGGAGAAGCGGCCGGCCCGCGGCAGCCACGCACCTGGGGCCTTCTGGTTCTACAACAACTGGGACTTCAACGCGCTCGGCACGATCTATCGCCAGCGCACCGGCGAGGACATCTTCGAGAGCTTCGCCCGCCGTATCGCCGCGCCGATCGGCATGCAGGACTTCTCGGCCGCGGACGGGCGCTATGCGCAATCGCCTGCCTCCCGGCACCCGGCCTATCCGTTCCGCATGAGCGCGCGCGATCTCGCCCGCTTCGGCGTGCTCTTCGCCAATGGCGGCAGCTGGGACGGGCGCCAGCTCGTGCCGGCAGCCTGGGTGCGCGAATCGACCACCTCCCATTCAGCGACCGACCGGCCGGCACAGGGCTATGGCTATATGTGGTGGACCCTGCCGGAAGACGGCTTCGGCAAAGGCGCGGCGCTCGCCTCCGGCTATGGCGGGCAGTTGCTCGCCATCGTCCCGGGCAAGCGCCTGGTGGTGGTCCAGACCGCCGAATCCGGGAACAGCCGAAGAGGAACCCGCACCCGCGACTTCATCGGCCTGCTGCGGCGGATCGTGGCGGCAGCGCCGTTGCGATGCATGCCTGCTGCGCCCGGCCGCACTGGACATCGCGTGCGCTGGACGACATAAGTCGCCCGAGCCCGAGCGCCTCCGGACACGAGCGATGAACCAGACCCTGCTTCAGATCTTCACCTGGTGGAACGGCCAGACCATGGGCACCCGTTTCCACACCTGGCGCTTCGGCGAGAAGGTCGGCGAGGACCAGTTCGGCAACGTCTATTACCGCACCAAGGGCGGCGCCAAGGACAAGGCCCTCGGCCTCCAGCGTCGCTGGGTCGTCTATAACGGCCCGATCGAGGCGTCGACGATCCCGTCGGGCTGGAATGGCTGGCTGCACCACACCGTCGATGTCGCGCCTTCCGAGGAGAAGTATGCGGCGCGCGACTGGGAACAGCCGCATCAGCCCAACCATACAGGAACCGCCCTCGCCTATCGCCCGTCCGGCTCGACCCTGGCCGAGAACGAGCGCCCGCCGGCGACTGGCGACTACGAAGCCTGGACGCCCGGGCGCTGAAGCGCCAGTTCGAGCGTTTCGAGATCCCGCATCCTGAGGAGCCGTTCCGCTAGGACTGGCGTCTCCCGCTCGATCGGCTTCCCAACGCCCGGCCAGCCGCGGCGCTGACCGGGCCTCACCACCCCCGCCTATCTCGCCGGCAACCGCGCCATGAACGCGCGGATATGCTCGGCGATCTCGCCGGCATGCGTCTCCAGCGCGAAGTGGCCGGCATCGAACAGGTGCACCTCGGCGCTCGGCACCTGCTGCTTCAGATAGTCTACTCCCTGGAGCGTGAAGAACGGGTCGTTCTTGCCCCAGACGATCAGCATCGGCGGCTGCCGCTCCGCGAGATAGCGCTGCCAGACCGGATAGGCCGCGAAATTGCTCTGGTAGTCGTGCAGCAGCCGCAGCTGGATCTCGCGGTTGCCGGGCCGGTCCAGCCCTGCCTGGTCCATCGTCCAGGCATCGGGCGAGAGCCGTTCGGCCCGCGAAGCGCCATGGGTGTACTGGAAGCGTGTCGTCTCCGGCTTCAGCAGATCGGCGAAGGGCTTCTCGGTCTCGGCGTTGCGCTCGCGCCAGAACGGCCCCATCGACGCGGTGACCTCCGGGTTCCAGCCCTCGGCATTGGCGACGGCGTTCTGCATGATCAGGCCGCGTACGCGCTCGGGCCGGCGCAGCGCCAGCCGGAATCCGACCGGGCCGCCATAATCCTGCAGATAGAGCACATAGCTCTCCAGTCCGAGCCGATCGACGAGCTCCTCGACCACATCGGCGAGGCGGTCGAAGCTGTAGTCGAAGGCGGCCGGCGACGGCGCGCCGCTATGGCCGAAGCCGGGATAGTCCGGCGCGATCACCCGGTATTGCCCGGAAAGGCGCGGGATCAGGTCGCGGAACATGTGCGAGGAGGATGGGAAGCCGTGCAGCAAGAGGAGCGCCGGCGCGTCCTGCGGCCCTGCCTCGCGATAGAAGACCTCGGTGCCGGCGATCGTGGCGGTACGGAAATGCGTCGGAACAGGCTCGACAGCGGTCACGGACGTCATGGCGGGAACTCCTGCGACAAGGGGGTGGCAGCAAGGCGGGGGAGGGAGCGGGTCACTCACGGAGTGAGTAACCTCTGTTTCTATGATTCAACGGTGTCTCTTGATTTGAAACCTGTCAATAGATAAATTAGCGGTTACAATCGACACAGGTTTGCGGGATCCGAGATGGCGCTCACGACAGACGCTTCCAGCGAGTTCCGCGACGGTTTCCCCTTCGTCGGCGGTGCGATCTGGCTCGATCTGCTGAACACCACGCCGGCCGGCGAAGCCGAGCCCAAGGAACTACTCGACGGATCGGAGCGCGCGCGCGCCTGGCTCACCGCAGCCGGGCTGGGCGATGCTGCCGGTGATGGAAACGAAGCCTTGACCGATCTGCGCGCCCTGCGCGCGGAGCTGCGGCCGGTCTTCGACGATCTCCAGCGGGGCGAAGCCCTGTCCGACACCGTCCTGGCGTCCGTGAACCAAAGGCTGGCCGGCATCAGCGGCCATTACGCTCTGCGCCCTGGGGAGAACGGACCGACGCTTGGACTATCGCTGGATCACGCCGCCGCCGGCCCGGCCGCGCTGATCGTGCTCGATCTCGCCCGCTTCGTCTGCGAGGCCGAGCCGGCGCGGCTGAAGCGCTGCGCCGCCGACGACTGCACGCTCGTCTTCTACGATCGCGGCCGCAACAACACCCGGCGCTGGTGCACGATGAGCCTGTGCGGCAACCGCGACAAGGTCGCCCGCTTCCGCGCCCGGCGTGCCGCCCGCTAGGACCGCTCTCCGTCGGCGCCTCGCTGGAATCGCGCGTCGCTCAACCCGCCCAGCCGGCGAAGTCGACCAGCAGCTTGAGGTTCAGCGCCGCGATCACGAGCGCGATCAGCACGGCGAAGGCGACAAGCCAGCGCGGCGCGACGAGTTCGCCCATCTTCGTCCTGTCCGCGGTGAACATCACCAGCGGGAAGACCGCGAAGGAGAGCTGCAGCGAGAGCACCACCTGCGTCAGGATCAGCAGCTGCGCCGTGCCGCTGTCGCCATACCAGATCGTCACCGCCGCCGCCGGGATGATGGCGATGCCGCGGGTGATCAGACGGCGCAGCCAGGGCGGCAGCCTGATCTTGAGGAAGCCCTCCATCACGATCTGCCCTGCGAGCGTCGCCGTCACCGTCGAGTTGATGCCGCAGCAGAGCAGCGCGATGCCGAACAGGGTCGGGGCGATCGCCAGCCCGAGCAGCGGGCCGAGCAGCTTGTGGGCGTCGCCGAGCTCGGCGACGCCGGTCTGGCCGGTCTTGTGGAAGGTCGCGGCCGCCAGGATCAGGATCGAGGCGTTGATGGTCAGCGCGAACATCAGCGCCACCGTCGAATCGATGGTCGCGTATTTCAGCGCCTGGCGCCTTTCCGGCAGGCTCTTGCCATAGGCGCGGGTCTGCACGATGCCGGAATGCAGGTAGAGATTATGCGGCATCACCGTCGCGCCGAGGATGCCGAGCGCGAGGTAGAGCATCTCCGGATTGCGGACGATCTCGGTCGTCGGCGCGAAACCGCGAACCACCTGCCCCCAATCGGGATCGGCGAGCGCGATCTGGATCGCGAAGCACAGCGCGATCACGCCGAGCAGCGTGATCACCAGAGCCTCGACCCAGCGGAATCCGAGCTTCTGCAGATAGAGGATCAGGAAGACGTCGAGCGCCGTGATGATGACGCCGAGCTCGAGCGGAATGCCGAAGATCAGGTTCAGCCCGATCGCCGTGCCGATCACCTCGGCAATGTCGGTGGCGATGATCGCGATCTCGGCCAGGAGCCACAGGACGAAGGAAACCGGCTTCGGATAGGCGTCGCGGCAGGCCTGGGCGAGGTCGCGGCCGGAGGCGATGGCGAGGCGCGCGCACAGCGATTGCAGCACGATCGCCATGATGTTGGAGACCAGCGCGACGACGAGGAGCGTGTAGCCGAACTTCGAGCCGCCCGCGAGCGAGGTCGCCCAGTTGCCGGGATCCATGTAGCCGACGGCCACAAGATAGCCCGGCCCGACGAAGGCGGCGGCGCGCCGCCAGCCGGGGCCGGTCTGGCGCACCGCGATCGAGCGGTGGACGTCTGAGAGGGAGGCTTCGCCCCGCTCGCTGCGCCAGCCGGGCTGCGGCCTGTCGACCCGTGCGTCCATTGCCGTCCAATCTGCAACTGCGATCTATTCGCAAGATAAACAGTTGCGAATGGATCGCAAGAGCGCTGTTGCGGCTCCCCGCCCCTCGGCCTCTCCGTCGTCCGCCCTTTTTCCGCTGCGATTGCCGTGCTACGTCCGCGCCGACGCGGCCGCGCCGCGCTGGAAGAGAATCACAAGCCAGCATGCCCTCGCTCCGCAGAGTCCTCGCCTTTGCCGCCCTCTCCGGCGCCGCGCTCGCGCTGGCCGCGCCGGCCAAGGCCGACCGCATCCGCAATCCGGTCGCGGTCTTCGCCGGCCTCGACAAGATCACCGGCCGCATCATCTCTTTCGAGGTCGCGATCGACGAGACCGTGCAGTTCGGCGCGCTGCAGCTGACGCCGCGTGTCTGCTGGACGCGCCCGCCGACCGAAGCGCCACAGACCACGAGCTTCACCGAGGTCGACGAGGTCACCTTCAACAACGAGTACCGGCGCATCTTCACCGGCTGGATGTATGCGGCGAGCCCCGGCCTGCACGGCGTCGAGCACGCGATTTACGACGTCTGGCTGACCGACTGCAAAGGCGGCACCGAGCTGGTGGTCGATCCGAAGGAGCCGGAGCCGACCCCGCCGCCGACAGCCGGCCAGCGCCCCGAGCGCCCGGTACGTCCGGCGCGCGAGACGCCCCCGCCGCCCGCCGGGCAGCGCATCGACGTCGCGCCGCCGCAGGGCGTGCCGGTGCAGCCGCGCGCCCCGACGCAGCGCTTCTTCCCGACCAATCCCGCCGGCGGCGGCCGCGACCCGACCGGCGGCAACTGAGCCATGGCGCGCGTCACCGGCATTGGCGGTCTTTTCTTCCGCGCCGGTGACCCGCAGATGCTCGCGGCTTGGTACGAACGCCATCTCGGCATCGACGATCTCGCCAAGGCGGTCTGGAGCCAGGATGCCGGGCCGACCATTTTCGGCCCCTTCGCCGCGACGACCGACTATTTCGGCCGGCCCGGGCAGCAATGGATGGTGAATTTCCGCGTCGACGATCTCGACGCGATGATGGTCTCGCTCAGGGCCGCCGGCATCGCCGTGGAAACCCGCCCGGAATGGGATTCAGAAGTCGGCCACTTCTGCCGCATCCATGATCCCGAGGGCAATCCGATCGAGCTCTGGCAGCCCGCGCCGCAGGCTTTCGCTGCCCCTGAAGATCAGGCGTAGCCGACCCAGCCGCGGAAGCTGAAGCCGGTGTAGAACAGGCTGACCTGCGAGAACCCGGCAGCGCGCAGGATCGCCTCGTCCTCCTCGGGGCTGAGCAAGTGGAGATGCGCAGCGACCGCCGCGCGGGCATTCTCCGCCTTGGCCGGCTCCGCGCCCGAGGCCGTGGCGAAAGCGGCGTAGCGCGAGAGCCAGAGCCCCCTCTCGCCCTCTCCCTGTGGGAAGCTGGCATGGGCGGCGACGAAGGGCGCGCCGGGCTTCAGGCGGCGATGGATCTCGCTCGCTGTGCGCCGCCTGTCTTCGGGCGCCAGGAAATGCAGGGTCAGCAGGCAGGTCGCGGCATCGAACGGCCCTTCCGGCGCATCCTCGATATAGCCCTCGTGAAGATCTACGCGCGTGCCGAGCGGTCCCAGCGTCTGGCCGGCCAGTTTCAGCATTTCGGCCGCCGGATCGACACCGTCGAAGATCCAGTCCGGCTGAGCCTGCGCCAAGGCCTTGAGCTCGAGCCCGCCCCCTGCCCCCAGGACCAGCACCCGAGCCGCCGCCGGAGCGCACTCGGCCAGCAGGATGCCGGTCATCTTATGCAGATCGTGGAAACCGGGCACGAAGCGCGGCGGGCCTTCCGCATAGCGGGCGACCGCCGCAGGGTCCGAGAATGGCGCCATCAATGCGTTCATGAGATCGGCCTCGTCTTCAGCGGCCGGAAGCAGCGAGTGGCGACGCCGCACCGCGGCGCGGCAAGGCGATGGCAGGCTGCTTCAGCCATGAGAAGCTTCCAGATCGTGGCGGCCGCCACGGGCGACGAGCCGCTCATGGAAGCCGGCGCTCAGCGCAGCCAGCGTCACCTCGCCGAGGCGGGCGAGCAGCAGAGCCTCGGCATCGGCGAAGGCCTGGTCGAGCGCCGCGTTCACCGCCTGCTCGATAAGGCAGCCGGGCGCCTCCGTCCGGTTGCCGATGGCCAGCAGCGAGGGGCTGCCGAGCGCATCGTAGATGTCGCGTAGCGTCACCTTCGAAAGGTCGCAGGCGATGGTCCAGCCGCCGCCATGCCCCTTTTCGGAGCGGACATAGCCCTGGTCGCGCAGGCCCGCCATCACCCGCCGGATCACCACGGGATTGGTCGCCATCGCCCTGGCGAGGACCTCGGAGGTCACCGGGCCATCCAGCTCCGCCATATGCAGCAGGACATGCAGCACCCCGGACAATCGGCTATCGCGCTTCATGAAGCTTCATATGTTGCGTGATATGGTCAAGGTCAAGCCCCTCGCCTTCCCGCGAGCCGCCCCCTCCCGTGACTGCCGAATCGTCACCGCGCGCCGGGCACGCTCTCCAGCTCCGCCAGCGCCTCGCTGCCGCTGACGCACTTCTCCCGCGGCCAGCTCCACCATTCCGCCTCGGAGGCGATCGCCGGCTCGAGCAGGGCGCGATAGATCTCCCGCGGCAGCTCGCGCGTACCGAACTGGGAGAGATGAGCGGTCTGGAACTGGGCATCGAGCAGCCGGTAGCCGCCCCGCCGCAGACGCGCCACGAGATGCACCAGCGCCACTTTCGACGCGTCGGTCTCGCGATGGAACATGCTCTCGCCGAAAAAAGCCCCGCCCAGCGAAAGCCCGTAGAGCCCGCCGACCAGCTGGCCCTCGCGCCAGCACTCGACGGTGTGGACGAAACCGAGCGCGAAGAGCTTGCCATACAGCGCCCGGATGCGCCGGTTGATCCAGGTCTCCTCGCGGTCCGGGCGGCTCTCGGCGCAGGCGGCGATGACCGGCTCGAAGGCGTGGTCGACCCGGATCTCGAAACGGTCCGAGCGGACGGTGCGCCGCAGCCGGCCCGGGACATGGAAGGCGTCGAGCGGGATCACCCCGCGGATCTCGGGCTCGACCCAGAACAGGCCGGGATCGTCGGCGCTCTCGGCCATCGGAAAAACCCCGCCCGCATAGGCGCGCAGCAGGATTTCCGGCGTGATCGTGGGCGCGCGCACGGGTGTGGAACGGGCCTTCATGCAGTGATGGGAGCGCGGGCGCGCGAGCCTGTCAAACCAGGGCCGCGACCACCCCCCTCTCCCCTTGCGGGAGAGGGCTGGGCTGAGGGGTCCCGCGGCCTTTGCACTATCGCCTTCGTGCCGAAGCAGAAGGCGTGGAACGCCGCCTCATTCCGGGCCGTGCGCCACCTTCTCCCGGCAAGGGGAGAAGGAAAGGTTCAGCCCTCGCCGGGCTGCCCCATGCCGCCATTGGCCAGGAATTTCTCCAGCCAGTGGATGTTGTAGTCGCCGTTCAGCATGTCCTGGTTGCGCACCAGCGTGCGGAACAGCGGCAGGGTCGTATCGACGCCGTCGACGACGAACTCGTCGAGCGAGCGGCGCAGGCGCATCAGGCACTCGTCGCGGTTGCGGCCGTGCACGATCAGCTTGCCGACCAGCGAGTCGTAATGCGGCGGGATGACATAGCCCTGATAAGCCGCGGAATCGACGCGTACGCCGAGCCCGCCCGGCGTATGGAACGAGGCGATCTTCCCCGGCGAGGGCCGGAAGCTCGACGGGTGCTCGGCATTGACGCGGCACTCGATGGCATGGCCCTCGATGATCACGTCTTCCTGGCGGATCGAGAGCGGCGCGCCGGCGGCGATGCGGATCTGCTCGTTGACCAGGTCGATCCCGGTGATCATCTCGGTGACCGGATGCTCGACCTGAATGCGGGTGTTCATCTCGATGAAGTAGAACTCGCCGTCCTCGTAGAGGAACTCGATCGTGCCCGCGCCGAGATAGCCCATCTCGGCCATCGCCTTGGCGCAGACATTGCCGATCCGGTCGCGCTCGCCGGCGTTGAGAGCCGGGGATGGCCCCTCCTCCCAGACCTTCTGGTGGCGGCGCTGCAGCGAGCAGTCGCGCTCGCCCAGATGGATGGCGCGGCCCTTGCCGTCACCGAGTACTTGGATCTCGATATGGCGCGGCTTCTCGAGATACTTCTCGATATAGACGGCATCGTCGCCGAAATTGGCCTTGGCCTCACTGCGGGCGGTGGCGAGCAGGACGGATATCTCGTCCTCGCTGCGCACGACCTTCATGCCCTTGCCGCCGCCGCCGGACGCCGCCTTGATGATGACGGGCAGGCCGATCTCTCTGATGATGCGCAGCGCCTCCTCGTCATCGGCGACGCCGCCTTCCGAGCCCGGAACGCAGGGAATGCCGAGGCGTTTGGCGGTGCGCTTGGCCTCGATCTTGTCGCCCATGCTGCGGATATGCTCGGCCTTGGGACCGATGAAGGTGATGTTGTGCCGCTCGAGGATCTCGGCGAAGCGGGCATTCTCGGAGAGAAAGCCATAGCCGGGATGGACCGCGTCGGCGCCGGTGATCTCGCAGGCGGCGATCAGCGCCGGGATGTTGAGATAGCTCTCGCGCGCCGGCGGCGGGCCGATGCAGACGCTCTCATCGGCGAGGCGCACATGCATGGCGTTGGCGTCGGCGGTCGAATGCACCGCGACGGTGGCGATGCCGAGCTCCTTGGCGGCGCGCAGCACCCGGAGCGCGATCTCGCCGCGATTTGCGATCAGGATCTTATCGAACATCTTCAGCCCGCTCCCGTCCGGCGCCGGCCTCACTCGATCACCAGCAGCGGCTCGCCGTATTCGACCGGCTGCCCGTCCTCGACGAGGATGGCGATGACCTTGCCGGCGCGGGGCGCCACGATGTCGTTGAAGGTCTTCATGGCCTCGACGAGCAGCACGCGCTCGCCGGCCTTAACTTCCTGGCCGATCTCGATGAAGGGCTTGGCCTCCGGCGAGGGCCGGCGATAGGCGGTGCCGACCATCGGCGAGTTCACCGTGCCGGGATGGGCAGCGGCGGCCTTGGCCTCGAGGGGCGCTGCGGCGACCGGCGCCGGCGCGGCGGCATATGCCGGAGCCGCGGCGACGGGGGCCATCACGGTCGCAGTGATGGTGCGCGCCACGCGGATGCGCAGATCGCCCTTCTGCACCTCGATCTCGGTCAGGTCCGTCTCGTTGATCAGCTGCGCCATTTCGCGCACGAGTTCCGGATCGATGGGGCTTTTGGTCGCCATGGCGGACTTCACCGTCTTTGTGAGCTCGATGGATGGGACGGCACGTCCCGAAGGAGAAGCGGATATGCGAATGAATGGCGCCGGATCAAGCCGGCGGCCGCGCCGCGTCGGCGGGTCTTAGCCGGAACGGCGGTTCAGGGAAAGGGAGAAGGCGAGCGCTTTCCCCCATTTGCAGGCCGAAAGCCGCCGCCGCACCCCAAAAAGGCGCGGCGGGGGTTCCGATCCTTCCCCGCTCGACTGGCTCTGCCGCTCAGCCGCTGCAGGTCGCCTTGCCGCATTTGCGGACCGATTCGATCTTCTGCTTCAGGGCGGGAGCGCCGACCGCGCCGAACACCACCTCGTCGCCGATCACGAAGGCCGGCGTGCCGGTCAGGCCGAGCCGGTCGCCGAGCGCGACCGTGTGCTCGATCACGGCGCGGGTCGCCGGCGCATCCATGTCCTTCTTCAGGCGCTCGATATCGGCGCCGGCCTCCTTGGCGATCTCCATCGCCTTGGCGCCGTTGATGCGGCCCTTGGTGCCCATCAGCTTGAGGTGGAAGTCCCAGTACTTCTGGCCCTGGAGCTGCGCCTTGGCGGCAATCGCGACCCGGCTGGCCTCGACCGAATCCGGCCCGAGGATCGGGAAGTCCTTGATCACGACCTTCAGCTTCGGATCGGCCTTGACCAGGTTGTTGACGTCTTCCATCGCCCTTTTGCAGAAGCCGCAATTGTAATCCATGAACTCGACGATGGTGACGTCGCCCTGCGGATTGCCGGCGATGACCGAGCTCGCGGGATCGACGAGGCTCGCCTTCTCGGCCGAAAGGGCGTTGCGCTGCGCCTCGACCTGGGCGAGCTGATTGCGGCGCTCCAGCTCGACCATCGCCTCCTGGATCAACTCCGGATTCTTCAGCAGCGTCTCGCGGACGAGATCGACCACGGCCTGGCGCTGCTCGGGCGTCAGCGCCGGAGCCTGGGCCTTGGCCGGCATGGCACCGAGGCCGAGCGCGGCCGCAGCGAGGCCGGCCATGGCGAGGCGGCGAAGCGGGGAAAGCAGCATGGGTGAAGGTCCTTTCAGGGCTGCGGCGGCTGGCCGCTAGCGTTGCTTGTCGGGAGGAACATAGTCGACGATGTCGCGGGCGCGTAGCGCCGCCGGCGAACCCTTCGGCAATTTGCCGAGCGCCCGGCTGGCTTGCGTATGCGCGACCGTCCAGTCGCCTTTGACGAAGGCATATTGCGCCGCCGAGAGTTCCGCCATCGCGATGTTGCCCTTGGCGGCATAGGCATTCGAGAGATGCTGGTGCGCATCGGCGGAATCCGGCTCGCGCGAGGCGGCGTTCGACAATTCGCGGATCGCCTCGTCGAGCAGGGCCGGCTGCCCGGTCGAGAGCAGCGCATGGCCGAGCATCTGCCGGATCAACCCGCCATTGGGCGCGAGCGCGACCGCCTGGCGCAGCACCGGCACCGCCTCGCGGGCGCGACCCGCCTCGAGCAGCGCCTGCCCCTTGAGCTCGAGGAAATAGGCGTTTCGCGGCTCTTCGGCGCTGAGCTGGTCGATCGCAGCGAGCGCCTGCGCCATCCGGCCCGAGCGGTAATCGCTGATGGCGCGGGCATAGCGCGCCGCCATCGAGCGATCGGCCATGCCGTAGCGCCGCGCGACGCCGGCCTCGCGCTCGACGAAGCCCATCAGCTTGGCGCGCATCAGATCGTGCCGCGCCTGCAGCTCCGGCGGATCGAGCTTGTTGAAATGCGGGCTCGCCTTGGCCAGCGTCTCGAGCTGGGCGATGCGCTCGGTCGGCATCGGATGGCTGAGCGTATAGGGATCGATGCTCCGCGACAGGAAGGCGCTGTTCTCGGCGAAGCGCCCGAAGACGGTGAGCATGCCCTTGGCCGACATGCCGGCAGCACCGAGATAGCGCACCGCGGCCCGGTCCGCCGCCTGCTCCTCGGAGCGCTGATAGGCAAGCAGCGAGCGCCGCACCAGTTCCTGCGGCCCGGTCAGGGCGCCCATCGCGCCGATGCCGGCATTACCCATCGAGCCGCCGCCGCTGCGGGCGCCGGCGACCACGGCCCCTGCGCCTGCCAGAAGGCCCGCGATGGAGAGGATTTGCGCGCCCTGGATCTCCTGGCGCAGCCGGGCGAGATGCCCGCCGGCGAGGTGGCCGCTCTCATGCGCCAGCACGCCGATCACCTCGTTCGGCGTCGCGGCATCCATCAGCACGCCGATATTGACGAAGATCGACTTGCCGTCGGCGACGAAGGCGTTGAAGGCGCGGTCGTTGATCAGGATGATTCGGGTGCCGCGGGCATTGATTCCGGCTGCCTTGAAGATCGGCGCCGCGTAGTCGCGCAGCAATTGCTCGATCTCGGCATCGCGGATCAGCGAGATCGAGCGCTTTTGCGCCTCGGCCGCAGGCGGCACAGCGACCGTGAGCGCGCCACTCAGCGCGGCGACGACCCGGCGACGCGCGGAAGCCGGCAGGCTCCGGGCGGGCGATCGTGGCGGGCTGAGGGTTCGTGCGGCTGTCATGACCTTCGGTTCTTGTCGTCCGATGCGAGGCGCGCCGTCAATTCACGGCTTTGCCAGCCCTTTGCAGCACGATCGTGATGCAGGCATGGCAGCCCGGCAATTGCGGCAGCGAAAGCCCGGCCCCGCCAGCGAAAACCCTTGTGCCCCGCACAAGGGAGCGATCACTATGAAGCTCGAACATCCGAGGCGCACCATGTCGAAGCCCATCCTGCTCGCCTCCGCCATCGGCCTCGCCCTGCCATTGCTCTCGGCTGCGACGCCAGCCGCGGCCCAGAGCTGCGAGGCGCTCTGGTACCAGCGCAACGAGATCTACAAGGCGCAGGGCTACTGCTTCCGCACCCAGCGCGGCATCCGCGCCTTCGGCAATGCCGGCTGCCAGTACGACAATATGGAAGACGTCCCGCTCTCGGCGAACCAGCGCCGCCTCGTCGCCGAGATCCAGCGCGAGGAACGCGCCTATGGCTGCCCGCTCTAGGTGCGCCCCGGGGCCAACCGAAAACGCCCGCTTTCGACGGCGCGCAGGATAGCAGCCGCGACGCCGCCGGCATCGAGGCCAGCCACTGGAAGGGCATGGTGCCCAAGCTCCCCGAGATCGGCGAGCTGGCGGTAAAGGGCCGCGATCACCTGCGGATCCGTCAGCGTATCGCCGCCCCGCTCCCGGCAGCGCCGGATCGCCTCGTCGAGCGGCGGGTGGAGCACGACATAATGCACCGCTGCGCCGTCCCGGCCGAACGGCGCCAGGAACCAGGGGCCGATAATGCCGTCGACGACGACGAAATAGCCGCCGCGCGCATAGGAGAAGGCGGCGGCCGCCAGCGCCTCCATCACGACCGCGTTCTGGGCGTGCGCCTCCGGCAGGAAGGGTGCGACAGCGCCATGGCCAATCGCATGCCAGAAATCATCGGCGTGGAGATGCACCTTGGCCGAGCCCGGCAAGCTGGCGAGGGCACGTGCCGCCGTCGTCTTGCCGGAACCGGGCGAGCCGGTGAGGATGAGGATCTGGCCGGCGCAAACCAACATGCCGCCCTTTTAGGGCCGATCTGCGCGGCCAGCCAGATCACCCGGCGCCTGCCGCTCAGCGCTATCCCGCCGCCTGGAAGCGGACCTCGCCTGAATTCAGGAAACAGGCCTTGCTGAACAGCGACAGGTCGAGCGAATTGGGCAGGCGGACATCGTCGAGATCGGGACAGGGCTTCGTCACCGGATCGTAAGATCGGTCGATCTGCGAGATGAAGCCCAGGATCAGCCCCCTCTCCCGCGCAAAGGCCTTGAGCGCGCTGATCTGCGCGCCAAGCTCGGGATTGCCGCGCTTCTGGTCGAGCAGTTGCAGATAGTCGACGATTGCCAGCGTGCCATCAGGCGCATCGGCCAGCACCTGCATGATGTGATCGGCGTTGATCGCATCGGAATCGTCGAAGGTGAACAGCGCCTCGAATTGAGCCGGCTCGACGCCGAGCGCCCGGAAGCGGCCGAGCACGTCCCTGGCCGTATATTCCAGTGTGAAGAAGACCGCCCGGCGGCCGGCCTTCATCGCCTCGACGGCAAGCTGGAGGCTCAGCAGCGTCTTGCCCTGCCCTGGCCTCGCGCCGATCAGCAGCAGATCTCCCGGTGCGAGGCGATCAAGGAGCCCGGCGGCGGACAACATTTCTGCCGATCTGGCCGAAAGCAGACTCCAGGCGCCGAAACCTTCGCCGATGGCGATGCGGTCGAGCGCGAGATGGAGCGGGATGTTCTCCTTGCGCGCCAGTTCCCTGGCCTTGCGCTTCAAGCGGTAGACGGGTGCGGAAAGCTTCATCGGTGACCTCCTGATGCGAGCTACATCCGCAACCCCTCCTTATGCGCAGCGCTCGAACAGTCGGTTCGATGATCGGATCGGCCCTGCACGGCAGCGTGCTTCCCGATTGGAGGGTGGAGGCGCGGGCAGCGCCTGGAATCGGATCATAGCCGATCCCGCTCAGGCCGTCGCCGCGTGCCTGCTCCATTCGAAGCGCCGCAGATGGTCGACGAGGGCGCGCAGCTTCGGCGCCATGGCGCGGCGCCCGGGGTAGTAGAGATAGAATCCCGCGAAGCTCGGGCAGAACGCCTCCAGCAGTGGGACGAGTTCGCCGCGTGCCATCGCCGGGCGAAAGCTCTCCTCCATGCCGAAGGTGATGCCGGCGCCGGCAATCGCGAGCTTGATCATCAGCGCCATGTCGTTGGTCGTGATCTCGGGCTCAACCGCGACGCTGAACTCATTGCCGCCCTCAGCGAACTCCCAGCGATAGGGCGCGAGCTTCGGCGCCGGCCGCCAGCCGATGCAACGATGCGCGGCGAGTTCCCTTGGATGAGCCGGCACGCCGAAACGCTCGCGATAGTCCGGTGAGCAGACTGCGAGCTGGCGCTCCTCGCCACCGATCGAAACCGCGATCATGTCCTGCTCGATGACCTCGCCAAGCCGAACGCCGGCATCGTAGCCGGCGGCGACGATGTCGAACTCCTCGTCGGTCACCGTGATGTCGAGCTCGACCTCGGGATTGGCCGCCGCAAAGCTCGCGAGAAACGGCCCCGACAGGAAGCGCTCGGCGATCGACGAGACGGCGAGGCGCAGGCGCCCGCGCGGTCCGGCCCGCAGATCCCGCGTCGCCTCCACGGCGGCGCGCAGATCGGACAATGCCGGCGCGAGATCGGCGAGAAGGCGCTCGCCTGCCTCGGTCAGGCTGACGCTGCGCGTCGTGCGGCGGACGAGCGCGATGCCAAGCCGCTCCTCGAGCTTCCTGATCGTCTGGCTGACGGCCGAGCGCGTCACGCCGATCCGGTCGGCCGCCCCCCGAAAGCTACTCTCCTCAGCGACGAGGGCGAACACGGCGAGCGCATTGAGATCGGGCTCCATTGGTTAGAATTTCTCTCCGGATCAGAAAGAACAAGGTCGCTTATCGCAACAATGCCGTGCGTCTAGCTTTCGGGCAACCGCAATTCGCGGTGACAGGAACAAGCACGGAGCTTCGACATGCCTCTCGACAAGGTCGTCCTGATCACGGGCGCCTCCAGCGGAATCGGCGCCGGCATTGCCCGCGAACTCGGCGCCGCCGGCGCCAGGCTGATGCTCGGCGCGCGACGTACCGACCGCCTCGATGCCCTCGCCCAGGAGATCCGGGCCGCAGGCGGCGAGGCTCGCATCCGCCGCCTCGACGTGACCGACCGCAGCGATGTCGCAGCCTTCGCCGACGCAGGCCGCGACGCGTTCGGCCGCATCGACGTCATCGTCAACAATGCCGGCGTCATGCCGCTCTCGCTGCTGGCCTCGCTCAAGGTCGAGGAATGGGACCGGATGATCGACGTCAACATCAAGGGCGTGCTCTACGGCATCGCAGCGGTGCTGCCGCAGATGACGGCGCAAGGCTCCGGTCATGTGATCAACATCGCCTCGATCGGCGCGCTCGACGTCTCGCCGGCCGCAGCCGTCTACTGTGCGACGAAGTTCGCGGTGCGTGCGATCTCCGACGGGCTGAGACAGGAGCATGAGGAGCTGCGCGTCACCTGCGTCCATCCCGGCGTGGTCGAGAGCGAGCTGGCCGATTCGATCACCGATCCGATGGCGGCGGCATTGATGCGCAGCTACCGCGCCATCGCGCTCCAGCCCGACGCGATCGGCCGGGCGGTGCGCTTCGCCATCGAGCAGCCCGGCGACGTCGACGTCAACGAGATCGTCATCCGCCCCACCGCCGCCCGCTGAGGAGATCGCAATGAACGCTCACATCAGTACACCGCTCAAGATCGCCGCCACGGCCCTTTTCCTGGCCGCTCCGCTGCCTGCCGCCGCAGAGACCACCGAGGAGCGCCTGAAGCGCGGCGATGCCGTGATCCGCAGCCTCAACAAGGGCGCACCGCAGCCGGCACTGGAGCGCCTGCGGCGGGAGTTTCCCTTCCTCGCCGAAGCGACCGAAGGCTATGCGCTCGGCGACGTCTGGTCCCGTACCGCGCTGGACAGCCGGACGCGGCAGCTCGCGGCCGTCACCGCCTTCGCCGCGCTGGGCGAGCTGCCCATCATGAAGGTCCATGCCGGCTACGCGCTCAATATCGGCGTCAGCGAGGAGCAGCTGAAGGAGGCGATCTATCTGGTGACCGTGACCTCCGGCTTTCCGCGCGCACTGGCCGCTTCGCAGGCCCTGTCCGAACTCTTCGCCGAACGCCGGAGCCAGCAATGACCAGAAGCTCGAACAAGAACCGCCTGTTGGCGGTGGCCGGCGCCTGCGCCGCGGCCATGACCATCGATCTCGCAATGGAAGGTCCGATCCGCATGACGGTGACGCGCGCCGCCTCGGCCCAGACCCCGCAGAGCCACCCCTATGTCGGCATGTGGGTGACCGAGGACGGCCATGTCCGGCACAACCTCCTGCCCAATGGCCGCTATGACGAGGCCCGCGGCAGTCGCGAAAGCGCCTATCGCGGCCGCTACAGGGTCACCGGCGACCATATCGACTATTGGGACGATACCGGCTTCACCGCGGACGGAACCTTCATCGACGGCGTCCTCCACCATGGCGGCATGGTGCTCTACCGGCGTGAATAGCGGCCTCGCTTTATGCCCGAGGCGCTCCGGTATTTTGTGGATGCGGCGTTCGGCAGCGCTTCTTGCCGGCGCCGCCTATGCTAGACCTCGCGCCCGCCCGATCCGCACCGAATCGGGCCGCGGGAGCCGGATCCGGTCAGGCTGAATCGTCCTGGCCGGCGAATCCGCTTCCAAATGATTGATAGGGCACGCAGTTTCTGGCCGGCTTGCGCAGCAATCCGGCCGGCGCGTGCCCTAGGACCGAAAGCGACGCGCAAGCAGGCATGAAGACTGGCATCGACATGGGTTCGACGCGCAGCGGCGAGCCCGCTGAGCTCGATCTCGCCGAATTGCTGGCGACGCGGCTTCTGGTCCAGGGCAATTCCGGCTCGGGCAAATCGCATCTGCTGCGCCGCCTGCTCGAGCAGAGCGCGCCGCTGGTGCAGCAGGCAGTGATCGATCCCGAAGGCGACTTCGTCTCGCTGGCCGACCAGTTCGGCCATGTCGTGGTCGACGGCACGGCGAGCCCGCACGAACTGCAGAAGATCGCCTTGCGCGTGCGCCAGCACCGCGTCTCCGTCGTCCTCAATCTCGAGGAGCTCGATGCCGACGAGCAGTTGCGCGCCACCGCCGCCTTCCTCGGCGGATTGTTCGATGTCGACCGTTCCTGCTGGTATCCGATGCTGGTCGTCGTCGACGAGGCGCAGCTCTTCGCCCCGGTGATGGCGGGCGAAGCCTCCGACGAGGCCCGCCGCCTCTCGCTTGGCGCCATGACCAATCTGATGTGCCGCGGCCGCAAGCGCGGCCTCGCCGGCGTGATCGCGACCCAGCGCCTCGCCAAGCTCGCCAAGAACGTCGCGGCCGAGGCCTCGAACTTCCTGATGGGCCGCACATTTCTGGACATCGACATGCAGCGCGCCGCCGACCTGCTCGGCATGGACCGGCGCCAGGCCGAGATGTTCCGCGATCTCGAACGCGGCCAGTTCGTCGCGCTCGGCCCGGCCCTGTCGCGGCGGCCCCTGCCGGTCCGGATCGGCTCCGTCGCCTCGGTCGACCGTGGCGGGGCGCCGAGCCTGCTGCCCTTGCCCGACCAGGCGCCCGAGGATGCAAGCAAGCTGATCTTCACCCCGAGCGAGGGCGAGGCGACCCCGGCGCCCTGGCCGCGCCAGCCGCGGCCCCGCCCGGTCGTCGCCCCCGAGATCATCCGCCGGATCGAGACGCATCAGCCGCCGTCACCGCCGCCCGAGCCCGAGATCGAGATGGAGCCGGAGGAGCGCGAGGCGGCGCTCGTCGAAATCCTGAACGAGCTGCTCGACGACACCGAGGCGCGCGACCGGCCGGTCGCCGTGCTCTATCAGGACTTCACCGTGCGCTGCCGCATGCGCCGCGTCAGCGGCCCGGAGACCAACCTGGACGCCTTCCGCAAGCGGCTCGCCGTCGCCCGCGCCGGAGCGAGCGAGGCGGTGCTCTCCTCCGATGCCTGGGAGAAGGCGCTCACCGCCGCCGAGACGCTGCCGGAAGACCTGCACGGCCTCTTCCTGTTCATCGCCCGCAGCGCGATCGAAGGCGTCCCCTGCCCGTCCGATGCCGAACTGGCCGAGGCCTATGGCAGCCATTCGCCGAGCCGCGCCCGCCGCCTGCTCGGCTACATCGAGGAGCGCGGGCTCCTCGTCTGCCATGTCGATTTCCGCGGCCAGCGCACGCTCGCCCTGCCGACGCTCGGCGTCGAGACCGCCGCCGGCCTCGCCTCACCGCAGATCAAGGGCCTGCCGCCGCGGCGGGCACGGGGCTAGTTCCGCACGTCATTCTCGGCCGCAGCATAGAGCAGGGCCAGAGATGCTCGGGTCAAGCCCAAGCATGACGCGCTTCAAATCAATGCCCCTTGCCGTTGCCCACCGTCATCTTGTCGACCCAGGCGATGCCAAGCGCCGAAACGATGAAGATGGAGTGGATCAGCGTCTGAAGCAGCACGCCGGTGGTGGTGTAGTTCGTGGCCACCGGGCCACCGATATTGCCCGCCTCGATGAAGGTGCGCAGCAGGTGGATCGACGAGATGCCGATGATCGCCATGGCGAGCTTGATCTTCAGCACCGAGGCGTTGACGTGGCTGAGCCATTCCGGCTGGTCGGGGTGCCCTTGGAGCTTCAGGCGCGAGACGAAGGTCTCGTAGCCTCCGACGATCACCATGATCAGCAGGTTCGAGATCATCACTACGTCGATCAGGCCAAGCACGACCAGCATGATCTGCTGCTCGGTGAAGTCGAAGGAATGGGTGACGAGGTGCCAGAGTTCCTTCAGGAACAGGAAGACGTAGACGCACTGCGCCACGATCAGACCGAGATAGAGCGGCACCTGCAGCCAGCGCGAGGCGAAGATGATCATTGGCAGCGGCTTGAGCACGGCGGAGGGCGGCGGCGCGCCGGCGGGTTCGACGGGGTGCGACATGTCGGGTTCGGACCTCTGAGGGAATCGGACGCAGGGCGCCTTGTGCAGCGCGAAATGGTGCGCTTCTGCGACATTCGCAAGCAGAAATGCCGAATTATCGCCGATAACGTTGAATTTCCGCCGCTTTTGTCTCTTAGTGCTTCGAGCATGCGCCGCCGCGGCTGATTGCGGCGGCTGCCTCTGGGGGAACAGTCAGCGTTCCTCTCGCGTTGGAGAGGAAAGGAGTTTTTCGATGTTCAGGACCACGATGATCGCTGCCGCCGCCGTTGCGGGGGCCTTCGCCCTCGCCGCTCCCGCGGCAGCCGCCCCATTGGCTCCGGCGACGGCAGCCGTCGCTACGGCCGCCGGCCAGGGCTTGGTCGAGACGGTCCAATATCGTCGCTATTACGGCCCGCGCTATGGCTATCGCGGCGGGTACTATGGTGGCTATCGCTATAATCGCGGCGCAGCGGTCGGTGCCGGCATTGCAGCCGGCGCGATCGGCGCGCTCGCTGCTGGCGCGTTGCTGGCGCCCGGCCCGGTCTATGCCGAGCCGGTCCCGCCGCCCTATCGCGGGCCGGTTTACGCCACGCCGGATGCCGACGCGATCGCTTATTGCTCGCGCCGCTTCCGCAGCTACGACCCGGAGACCGGCACCTATATCGGCACCGGCGGCGTGGTCCGCGCCTGCCCGTAAGCGCAGGGTCCGCCTTCCGAACGCATCGAGGCCTCCCCGGCGGGAGGCCTCTTTTCTTTTGGAGCTGCGGCGCGCACAGCTCTTGTCCGAGATAGCTGCCGGGGTCAGACGCCCCGGGGGCACACCAGCGACTTCAGAATCCTGTCGGCCTTTAGGGCCGGCAACACGGCTTCAGAAGGAATCCCACTCCTCGGGCGGCAACGGCTTGTCCTGCATCGTCATGATGTCGAGCGGCGACATCGTCTCCGCCGTCGTCGCCGTCAGGAACGCCCCCAATGGGGCCGACGCATGCTGCGCGACGATCAGGATCATTGCGGCGGCGAGCACGCATGCTCCAATGAGGCGCATGGGCCTCGGCATTCTGGTCTCGGCCATCGAGGACACTCCTCCACCTGGGTTTCCGGCACTTGAGCGAACGGGCCGACCCGCGATCGAGAATGGTGCCGTAGAGCGCAGCGCTCCCTGGCCGCGGCCCGCCTCGGCGGACGGATCGCGGGCAGAACAGCGTCTGCGTAGCACCATGCAATTGGATCGCGGTTACGAACCCGGCCTCACCATGCTCCTCGATCGGCCCGAGGACCGTGATCTCTCTCACAGAGCAGTTTCAGCCCCCGGGGCGGGCGCCAGATGGCCCGCTCGGAGACCGTGGATGGACAGCCTCGGCTGGATCGGAGGCGGTGGGCTGGCAGCGATAACAGAAGCCCTGCCGCGCGCTGCAAGCGGCCGCATCAGGAGGCAAGCCTATGCCGCGCTCTCCGGCTCTCGCGTCCGGTGCGCGCCGGCGTGGCTCGGCTCCCCCCGATCGATGAGATCGACAAGAAGCTCCGGCATCCCGCTCGTTGGCTTCGACGGCGGATCATCGGCACGCAGCTCGAGGTAGCAGTCGATCGCTGCCGTGATCGCGTCCCGGACCGAGCCGGCGTCATGACAGGCGATGGTAGCAGCCAACCTGGCTTGCCCGTCCAGCCCCATTGCTTCCAGGCGCCTCACGCCGCGCTGGTTCTGGCCGGAGCGGCGGTGGAGCAGCGGGCCGAGAACCTGCTCACGGAAGAAGGCGAGCATCCCTATGGCTTCGTAGAGTTCACCCCTGGCAAGCTTGGTGGACGCGTAGTGCAGCCAGATCCAGGCGCGCGCCTCGAACCAGTCGGACGACCGGTTTGGCCAGGCCACGCTGCCGTTCCGGACGCGCTTCTCGATCGCTTCGGGATTGCGGGCGAACAGGATCGTCCGCCGCTCGATCTGGTTGTCCAGGTCGGACGGAAGAACGAACTTCAGATCGACATGAAGCAGCGGAGGGCCGAAGAGGCAGATCAGGAGCCGTGGTTCGCCAACATGTTCGCCGGTGAAGGCGCTGACGAGCTCGCCCAGCGTATCGGCGAAGACCGTGCGGAATGCCATCACCTGCGCAAAGCTGTCCTCTTCGACGACGATCACGAAATCGAGGTCCGAATTCTCATCCAGACATCCGTGAACATACGATCCGCCAATCAGAAGTGCGCTGAGCCGTCCGTCGCGAGCAACTGCATCGCAGGCGCGCCGTAGGAATTCTGCATGAATCGGGGGGAGGCTGCTGGGCATGTGTTTCTCCTGGCCAGCACCCCAGAATGCAATACCCGAAGCTCTCCGCGCAACCCGCCCACCGGTAAGGCCGTTCTTCCGGAATGCATGCTGACTTGCCTTGTCGCCCACCCCGGTCCTTATGGTGCACTCCAGAGAATCCGGAGTTCAGCCCGTGCGTATCGCCACCTGGAACGTCAACTCGGTCCGCCAGCGGCTTCAGCATCTGCTCGCCTTCCTGAAGGAGGCCGAGCCCGATGCGCTCTGTCTGCAGGAGCTGAAATGCGTCGATGGCGATTTCCCGCGCGCCGAGATCGAGGAGGCCGGCTGGCAGGTGACCAGCCATGGCCAGAAGGCCTTCAACGGCGTCGCCATCCTCTCGCGCAGCAAGCTCGAGGATGTCCGCCGCGGCCTGCCCGGCGATGATGGCGACGAGCAGGCGCGCTATCTCGAGGGCGTCCTGCCCCATGGCGACGGTGTCGTCCGCCTCGCCTCGATCTATCTGCCGAACGGCAACCCGCCGAACACGGAGAAGTACCCGTACAAGCTCGCCTGGATGGAGCGGCTGGCGGTGCATGCGCGCGGCCTGCTCGCCCATGAGGAGCCGCTGGTGCTTGCGGGCGACTACAACGTCATCCCGGAGCCGCGCGATGCCCGCGATCCCGCCGCCTGGGTCTCCGACGCGCTCTTCCTGCCGCCGACCCGCACCGCCTTCCGCAAGCTCGTCAATCTCGGCTTCACCGAGGCGCTGCGGGCGACGACCGATGCGCCCGGCCTCTACACCTTCTGGGACTATCAGGCCGGCGCCTGGCAACGGAACAACGGCATCCGCATCGACCATCTGCTGCTCTCGCCGCAGGCGGCCGACCGCCTCGCCGGCGTCTCGATCGCCAAGCATGTCCGCGGCTGGGAGAAGGCCTCCGACCACGTCCCGGTGCTGATCGAGCTGAACTGAGCTCAGTCAGCCGTTTGCCCGGCGGGCGCATCTGATCGACCGCCACTAGCGGCAGGAGGATGCCATCATCCCCATGAGCGTGTGGCAGATGAGGAAGCGCCGCGCACGGAAACTACCCTGCCCCGCCAAGCGGACTGGGTAAGTCGCGGTGAGAGAAGTGCCAGGCCGTCAGCGCCGCGCGCCGCGGCCCGCAACCTGCTGACGCTCGACCAGCGCCAGCGCCGCGGTCCGGTCGGCCGCGCTCGCGGCCGCGAAGGCCGCATCGTAGCGCTCGACGATCCAGCCCTCGCGGGTCTCGTCGGCCCCCTCGCGGGCCAGCGCCAGCCACATCAGGCCGAGGATCGGATGGCGCGGAACGCCATCGCCGCCACGCAGCAGCAGGTCGCCGAAGACGGCCCGCGCCGGGGCGTGGCCCTTCTCTGCGGCGAGCTTCATCCAGCGTGCCGCCTGGCGCGGGTCGCGCTGTGCGCCGGTGCCGTTCATGTAGAGCCGGCCGAGATTGTACTGGCCGTCCGGGTCGCCGAAATAGGAGGCGGCGTAGTGGAACATGTCGAAAGCCCGGTCGGCATTGGGCTTCACATAGGTGCCCTTGATGCCGTCGAGGAAATAGCCCCCGAGCGCCACGAAGGCACTGGCGACGATCCGCGCATCGGAGGTGCCGGGAATCTGGTCGGCATTCTCATCCGCAATCTTCGAGAAATACTCGAAAGCCTTGAGATCGTTGACAGGCACGCCGTCGCCGCTGGCATAGACGCGGCCGAGCTTGAACTGCGCGGCGAGATGTCCGCGCGAGGCGGCGAACTCAAGCGCGCGCACCGCTCCGACCTGATCGCCGGCCGAGGAATCGCGCATCCAGGCCTTCAGCGCGTCGCGGGCGCTGGTGAAGGGCGCGAGCGGCAAGGCCGTATGGGCGGCGGGCCCGCTCGGCGGGGCCGCGATGGCACGGCCGCCGGCCAGCGGAGCAGGTTCACCGACCGCGCCATCCTCCGGCTCCGGCAGGGCGATGCCGGGAATCGGCCGCGGCGGCAGAAGCCCGCGCGACTGGCCGGACGCCTCCTGTGCCCAGGCTACCGACTGGCAGCCCAGGGTGAACAGGAACCCGGCGAGGATGGTTTCAGATATCCGCATAGCAATGGGTCTCGGCCGCCCCTCCCGGGTGGGTCACGGCCCCTCCCTTGGCGGAGCCGACGGTCTGCGCGTATTTCCAGAGCGCGCCGGAGTTGTAGTCGGTCCTGCGCGGCTTCCAGGCCTTACGACGCTCCTCAAGTTCGGCATCAGAAAGGCGGACTGCGAGCTTTCCTGTGATGGCATCGAGCTCGATGATGTCGCCGTCGCGGATCAGTCCGATCGGCCCGCCGACGGCGGCCTCGGGACCGACATGGCCAACGCAGAAACCACGCGTCGCGCCGGAGAATCGCCCGTCGGTGATCAGCGCGACCTTGTCGCCCATGCCCTGGCCGTAGAGGGCGGCGGTGGTCGCCAGCATCTCGCGCATGCCGGGGCCGCCCTTCGGCCCCTCATAGCGGATGACCAGCACGTCGCCGACCTGGTATTCGCGATTGGCGACGCATTTGAACGCGTCCTCCTCGCAGTCGAAGCAGCGCGCCGGGCCGCTGAAGACGAGGCTCTCCGGCGGCATGCCGGCGATCTTCACGATCGCGCCCTCGGGGGCGAGGTTCCCGACCAGGCCGACGACCCCGCCATTGTCTGAAAGCGGCTTGTTGGCCGGGCGGATCACGTCCTGCTCGTCATTCCATTTCACCGAGGCGAGGTTCTCCGCGATGGTGCGGCCGGTGACCGTCATGCAGTCGCCATGCAGGTAGCCATGGTCGAGCAGGGTCTTCATCAGCAGCGGGATGCCGCCGACCTCGAACATGTCCTTGGCGACGTATTTCCCGCCCGGCTTCAGGTCGGCGATGTACGGGGTCTTCTTGAAGATCTCGGCGACGGCGAAGAGATCGAAGTCGATGCCGCATTCATGCGCGATCGCCGGCAGGTGCAGCGCGCCATTGGTCGAGCCGCCGGAGGCCGCGACGACCATGGCCGCGTTCTCGAGCGCCTTGCGGGTGACGATGTCGCGCGGCCGGATGTTCCGGGCGATCAGCTCCATCACCATCTCGCCGGCGGTGTAGCAGAAGGTGTCGCGGACATCGTAGGGCGCCGGCGCGCCGCAGCTATAGGGCAGCGCCAGGCCGATCGCCTCGGCGACCGTCGCCATGGTGTTGGCGGTGAACTGCGCGCCGCAGGAGCCGGAGGACGGGCAGGCCACCTCCTCCAGTTCCTTCAGGTCCTCGTCCGACATCGCGCCGACCGAATGCTTGCCGACCGCCTCGAACACGTCCTGGATGGTGACCGGCTTGCCCTTGAAATTGCCGGGCAGGATCGAGCCGCCATAGATGAAGATCGAGGGCACGTTGAGCCGCACCATCGCCATCATCATCCCGGGCAGGGACTTGTCGCAGCCGGCGAGCCCGACGAGCGCGTCATAGCAATGGCCGCGCATGGTCAGCTCGACCGAGTCGGCGATCACTTCGCGCGAAGCCAGCGAGGACTTCATGCCCTGGTGGCCCATGGCGATGCCGTCGGTCACCGTGATGGTGCAGAACTCGCGCGGCGTGCCGCTCGCCGAGGCGACGCCCTTCTTCACGGCCTGGGCCTGGCGCATCAGCGCGATGTTGCAGGGCGCAGCCTCGTTCCAGCAGGAGGCCACGCCGACGAAGGGCTGCGCGATCTGCCGGGAGGTCATCCCCATCGCGTAATAATAGGAGCGGTGCGGAGCGCGGGCCGGGCCGACGCTCACATGTCGGCTGGGCAGCCTAGACTTATCGAAAACGCGTCCGTCCATCGTACTCTGTCTTCCTGACCCCAGACCGCGCCTTCTGCGCGGCTTGGATGTGCCACGCGGCCAGCGCGGGGCGCAACGTCACCTCGCCACCTCCAGGAAGCATGAAATCCTTTCCGGAAATCCGGAAAATCAATCTCAAATCTTCCCTAACGCGACGAATTGACGGGATCATTTGCTGAGAGCGCTTTGTGGCGGCTTCGCGGCAATCGCGGCAGGCAGCTTTTGGCACGCTGCAATCCGAACAATTGTTGTAGAAATATCACGAATTTCCGGAGGGAAACGAACGGATTTGCCGGCAGCCTCCAGACTGTGGAAACCGTCTGCGGGCGCAGCCTGACGTGCCAGAACCGGACCGCGGCGCAGGACACCTCTCGGCAGAACGAAGCACTTTAGAATTTCTAGAAAGAGAGATTACTTTAGAATAGATATAACTCATTGATTACAAAGCATATTTCCTTGACCAGGCGCCTTCCGCGGACTACCCCGAGCGGACACCCGACCTTGTTCGGGGACCGTTCCAGGAGTGAGCAATGTCCGTAAAGTCCCGCCTCTATGCCGCAGCGCTGACCTCCTGCCTGCTCGCCGGCCCGGCTTTCGCACAGAGCGTCAATCTCTACACCACGCGCGAACCGGCCCTGCTCAACCCGGTGATCGAGGCCTTCACCAAGGACACCGGCATCAAGGTCAACGCCGTCTTCCTGAAGGACGGCCTGCAGGAGCGTATCAAGGCCGAGGGCGCCAACAGCCCCGCCGACGTGATGCTGCTGGTCGATGTCGGCCAGATCAACGAGGCCGCCGATGCCGGCATCACCCAGCCGATCCAGTCGGCGCTCGTCGACAAGACCGTCCCCGCCGCGCTGCGCGGCCCCGGCAACAACTGGGTCACGCTGACCCAGCGCGCCCGCATCGTCGTCGCCTCGAAGGACCGGGTGCAGCAGGACGCGATCACCTATGAGGAGCTCGCCGATCCCACGTGGAAGGGCAAGTTCTGCATCCGCGCCGGCCAGCACCCCTACAACAACGCCTTCTTCGCCGCCTATCTCGCCCGCAACGGTGCCGAGAAGACCGAGGCGTACCTGAAGGCCCTCAAGGCCAATACCGCCCGCAAGCCGGGCGGCGGCGACCGCGAGGTGGCGCGTGACATTCTCTCCGGCCAGTGCGACATCGCCGTGATCAACACCTACTACATCGGACTGATGAGCCAGGCGAAGAACGAGCAGAAGGGCTGGTACGACGCGATCAAGCCGCTGAAGAGCAGCTTTGCCGGCGGCGGCACCCATGTGAACGTCTCGGCTGCGGCGATCGCCAAGAACGCGCCGAACAAGGAGAACGCCGTCAAGCTGGTCGAGTACATGCTCGGCGAGAAGGCCCAGCATCTCTATGCCGACGGCAATTTCGAGTACCCGGTCAACGCCGACGTGAAGGAAGCCGCCTCGGTCAAGCTGCTCGGCGCCCTCACCCCCGACACGACCCCGCTCGGCGACGTCGCCAAGAACCGTAAGGCCGCTTCCGAGCTGGTCGACAAGGTCGGCTTCGACAATTGAGCTCGGGTGCCTTCAGCACCCTTGACCGGCGGCCGTCACTCGCGTGGCGGCCGTCGACGCGTCTTGCCTGGCTCGCCGCGCTCGCGGCCGGGCTCGTTGCCCTGCCAGTCCTCTCGCTCGGCTTCACCGCGCTCTCGCGCGAGGCTCTGGCGGTCTGGCCGCATCTCACCGCCAATGTCCTGCCGGCTGCGCTCGGCGACACCCTGCTGCTGCTCGCTGGCGTCGCCGTCTTCTGCGGTATCGTCGGCGTCGGCACCGCCTGGTTGGTGACCCAGCACGATTTCCCCGGCAGGCAGAGCCTGGAATGGCTGCTCGTGCTACCGCTGGCGATGCCGACCTACATAACGGCCTATGTCTATGTCGAGATCCTCGGCTTCCAGGGACCGCTGCAGAGCGCCCTGCGGGCGCTGACCGGCTGGCGCACGCTGCGCGACTACTGGTTCCCCGATCCGCGCAACCTCACCGGCGCCATCCTGATCCTCGGCCTCGTGCTCTATCCTTACGTCTATCTCAGCGTCCGGGCGCTGTTCGGCATGCAGAGCGCCGCGATCGTCGAATCCGCGCGCACGCTCGGCGCCTCGCGCTGGACGCTGTTCCGCCGCGTCGGCCTGCCCATGGCCCGCCCGGCCCTGGTCGCCGGCCTGACGCTCGCGCTGCTCGAGACCCTCAACGACATCGGTGCCAGCGAGTATCTCGGCGTCCGCTCGCTGACCCTCTCGGTCTACACCACCTGGCTCAACCGCTCCTCACTTCCGGGCGCGGCACAGATCGCCTGCGTGATGCTGCTGGTCGTGGTCGGCCTGATCGTCGCTGAAATCCGCACCCGCGGCTCCCGCCGCTTCGCCCTGCCAGTCAAGCGGCTTCGGCCGGTCGGGCGCAGCAAGCTGCCGCGCGGCTGGGCCCTCGCGGCGACTGTCGCCTGCGCTCTGCCGGTCCTGCTCGGAGCGCTCCTGCCCCTCGCCTTTCTCTTCGGCGAGTTCCTGCGCCGCGACCTCATCGCACAGTTGGATGCGGCGATGCTGCGCTCGCTCGCCAACACGCTCGCGATCTCGGCCGTCGCCACCGCGCTCGTCGTCGCCGTCGGCCTCGGCGTCGCGGCGGCGGTCAGGCTCGGGCGCGAGCCCTGGCTGCCGACTGTCGCAAGAGTGGCCTCGCTCGGCTACGCCCTGCCCGGCACCGTGCTGGCCCTGGGGCTTCTCGTCCCCCTCGCCGCCTTCGACAATCTCGTCGCCGATGCCAGCCGCGCTGCCTTTGGCGTCAGCCCTGGCTTGATCCTGCTCGGCTCGGGCGCGGCGCTGATCATCGCCTATCTCGTCCGCTTCCTGTCGATCGCACTGGCGGGCACCCAGAGCGGCCTCGCGCGCATCTCGCCGCGCATCGACGATGCCGCCCGCTCGCTCGGCGCCGGGCGCCGAGCGAGCGGGCGGCATCGTCGA